>CAYLPO010000063.1:0-7987 GCA_964385575.1 uncultured Lachnospiraceae bacterium
GAAAAACAGGTGGAGAAATCGCGGTGTCCGAACCGCGATTTCAGCTCATCGGAGGTGCGAACTCCATCGGAGAGTTCGCGCCGACTATGAGCGGTGCCACCTGTTTTTCTAATTGTGTGAAGTCCGGTTTTTCAGGGAGCGGTTCACGTATCCGCTGTGCGCTCCGCAGAGTTAACCCTCAGAATGCGTCTGCCAAATGCCGGCCATTTATATCACCTGCCCGATATCGATCGCGATCTGATACGCCTGCGACGTCGCCTCATACACATTCGCCGGCTGCACGCAGTCGCCGATCTGGTAGAACTCCGGCGACACTGCCGCGATCGCCTGCGCGGCCTCACTCTCGGGCCGCTGACCCACCGCATAGATCACGGTGTCCGCAGGGATCAGGTACTGCTCGCCCTTCGACTCGACCAGCAGGCCCTCGTCCGTAATCTCCAGTGCCTTCGTGGAAGGCTTCACGACCATGTTCGGGAGCTCGCCCATCTTCACCATGAGCGCCACGCCCTGCACCAGCGGATAGCCCGCGGGCATGTCCATGATGCCGCCCATGCGGTCCGAAGTGCCGCCCTCCGGCGGAGTCACCAGCGTGCCGGGCGCCATCTCGACGACCGTCACGTCGCGGCCGTTCTCCGCCAGGTACGTTCCCAGCTCCAGGCCGACCAGGCCGCCGCCCATGATGACGACTTTCTTTCCGGCCTTCTCGATATCCAGGTAGACTTCCTCAGCGCCGACCACGTTCGCACCGTCAATGCCGGGCACCGGCGGCTTCACCGGCCGCGCGCCCAGCGCCGCGATGACCACATCCGGCGCGATCTGCTCGACCACCTCCGGCGTTACCGCGCAGTTCTTCCGCACCTCGATGGCGGGATCTTTCTCGCACATGGCCGCCTGACGCGACAGATAGATCTCCAGGTTCTTCTTGAACGGGATCTTCTCCTCGCACAGCAGTGCGCCGCCCAGGCGGTCGCTCTTCTCGCACAAGATGACCTGATGTCCCTGCTCCGCCGCGGTCAGTGCCGCCTGCATGCCGCCGGGGCCGCCGCCCGCGACCAGGATCTTCTTCTTATACCGGGGCGCCCGCCGGAACATGGCCTGCGCCTCGCGGCCGATCTCCGGGTTCACCGCGCAGTAGAACACGCCGTCGATCGTGCTGTTCGAGAAGCAGTTGAAGCAGCGCAGGCACGGACGGATCTCGTCGCGCTTTCCGGCGCGCGCCTTGATGGGCAGATCCGGATCTGCCAGCGTCTGACGCGCCAGACACACGATATCCGCCTGCCCGCTCGCGATGATCTCCTCGAACATCTCGGGATCCGTGTACGCGCCGACCGTCGCGACCGGCGTGGACACCTGCTTCTTGATGGCCGCGGCGAACTTCAGGTTATCGCCGTCGGGCATGAACATGGTCGGGCTCGAGTGCATGCTCGCGATATCGATCTCGTGGTGGCCCGCCGACACGTGAATGATGTCGACCTTGCCGTCGAGCATCTTCGCGATGGCCATGCCCTCGTCCTCGTCATAGCCCCAGGGCAAAAACTCCGTCGCGCTCATGCGGAACTCGATCGGGACACGCGGGCCGATGGCCTTCCGGATCGACTCGATGACCGCCAGCGGGAAGCGCATGCGGTTCTCGATGCTGCCGCCCCACTTGTCCGTGCGCTGGTTATCCGTCGGCGACAGGAACTGATGGATCTGCCAGCCGTGACCGCCGTGCAGCACGATCATCTTATAACCGGTCTGCATGGAGAAGACCGCAGAGTCGACGTAGCACTTGATCAGCTTCTCGATGCCCTCGTCGTCGAGCGCGTGCACCTGCACGCCGTCCGGCCGCACGAATTCCATGGGGCCGTAGACGAACTGCTCGCCCTCCGGCATCAGGTGGATGTCGGCGTTCTTACCGGCATGGCACAGCTCGATGGACGGGACCGCGGTGTGGCGCTTGATGGCCGTCGCGACACGCGTCATGTTCACCTTCGCCATGGGGTCCAGACCGCGCATCTGGAAGGGGTGGCTGCGGCCGTGATCCGCGTCCACGATCATATCGCCGATGCAGACCGCCGCGAAACCGCCCATGGCCTTTCTCTCATAAAAATACGCAGCCTCCTCGGTCAGGAAGCGCTCGCCGCTCGTCAGGCCCGGGTAATCCTGCGGTGACGAGAACAGACGGTTCTTGAACGTGATGTTCCCGATCCGGATGGGCTCGAACAGGTGCTCATAAGTAAGTTTCGACATAGTGACCTCCTGTAGTAATGTCTGCCGCCGCGGCGTGGCCGCGTTTTTCACACTCGTAAAGTTAATTTTATAATATTGGGGAGATTTCCGAAAGTATTTTCGGGCAATGCAGCCATGCCGTGCAGCATTATGATGACGGTCAGGTGGCATTCCCCGCGAACTGGCTCTCGTACAGCTGCGCGTAAAATCCGCCCTGCGCCAGCAGCGTCTCGTGGTCGCCCTGCTCGACGATGCGCCCGCCGTCCATCACCAGAATGCGGTCGGCGTTCCGGATCGTGGAGATGCGGTGCGCCACCACCAGGCTCGTCCGCCCGCGCATCAGCTCGTCGAACGCCTCCTGCACCAAAACCTCGGTGCGCGTGTCAATCGATGAGGTCGCTTCGTCCAGGATCAGAACGGGCGCATTCAACAGCATCGCACGGGCAATGCACAAAAGCTGCTTTTGCCCGTCCGACAGCGCCGCGCCGCCGTCCGTGAGCACAGTCTCATACCCCTGCGGGAGCCTGCGGATGAACCCGTCCGCCCTGGCCCGCTCGGCTGCGCGCACGATCTCCTCCGGTGACGCGCCGGGCCGACCGTAGGCGATGTTTTCCGCGACCGTCCCGTCTTTCAGCCAGGTGTCCTGCAGGACCATGGCAAACTGCCCCCGCAGCGACTTGCGCGTCACCGACCGCACCGGGGTCCCGCCGATGGAGATCTCGCCCGAAGTCGGGTCGTAGAACCGCATGAGCAGATTCATCAGTGTGGTCTTGCCGCAGCCGGTCCGCCCGACCATGGCCACATGTTCGCCCGGGGCGATCTCCAGCTCCAGCCGCTCGATGACCTTCTGCTCCGGCCGGTAGCCGAAGTCCACATCCTCGAACCGGATGGTTGCAGGTTCCGCCGGCATCTCCGGAGCGCCCGCAGGATCCGGCTCCTCCTCCGGCTCATCCGCAAACTCAAAGATCCGCGCGGCACACGCCAGCGCATTCTGGAGTTCGGCCATGACGTTTGAGATGTCATTGAACGGACGCGTGTACTGGTTCGCGTATGCCAGAACCACGACCAGTTCGCCTACGCTGATCCGCCCATGCACGGCCATGTATGCGCCGAGCACACCTACGACCGCATAGACGATCGCATTCACAAACCGCGTGGACGGATTCACGATCGACGAGAAAAACGTGGCTTTCATGCCCCGCTCGGCGAGTTCTTCATTGAGCTCATCAAAGCGTGCCTCGGCCCTGCTCTCGTAGCCGAACGCGCGAATCTGTTTGGCCTCGCCGGTGTATTCTTCGGTAAATGCGGTCAGCTTCGCGCGCGATTCACTCTGGCGCAGGAACATGTGAAAGCTCTTCCGGGCAATGAACCGCGCCACCACGATTGAGATCGGCGTCAGTACCACGACCGCCACAGCGATGCGCCATTCGATCCTCAGCATCAGCACCAGCGTGCCTGCGATCGTGATCAGACCCGTGAACAGCTGGGAAAAGCCCATCAGAAGGCCGTCGGACAGCTGATCCGCATCCGAGGTGAACCGGCTGACGACGTCACCGGGTTTGTGTGTGTCAAAATACGCGACAGGGAGCCGCTCCATCTTCGTGAACGCGAGGGAGCGCAGGTCACGGACTACACGGAAAGTAACGTGATTATTGACCTGGCCCATGATCCACTGGGCGGCAGCCGTCACGATCACCACGATCCCGAACCGCACCGCAATATGTGCCAGCCCTGCGAAATCCACGTTCTGCGGGCCCACGATCAGGTCAATGCCCCGGCCGGAAAGCACCGGTGCCAGCAACGTGCCCGCGACCACAACGACCGCCAGGACGATGCTCGCCGCGATAAACCCGGCATAAGGCTTCAAAAGTTTCAGAACCCGCGACGCCAACTTGCGGTACACTCGCTTCTCAGACATGCGGCACCTCCTTTCCGGAAGCTCCGCCTTCCGCCGCGTCACCGGGGAGGATTCCCTGGCTGCGGCAGATCTCGTGATAGACAGGGCAATGTTCCAGCAGCTCCTCATGGGTGCCCAGCCCTTCCGCGCAGCCTTCATTTAAGACCAGAATGCAGTCAGCATCCTTTACGGTGGCCGCGCGCTGTGAGATCACGAACACCGTCTGTCCCGCTAGATCTGTCCGCAGAGCGCGTCGAAGCGCGGCATCCGTCGCATAGTCAAGTGCCGAAGAGCTGTCATCCAGAATCAAAATGGGGGTATGTGCCGCGAGCGTCCGCGCAATGGCCAGGCGCTGGCGCTGGCCGCCGGAGAAATTCCGTCCTCCGATCTCGACGCGGCGGTCAAGGCCTCCTGCGCCGCCCTCCGGAGCCAGCACGAAGTCCGCCTGTGCGGTCTGAAGCGCCGCGAGCATGGTTTCCTCAGAAGCCTCCGGGTCCACGAACCTGAGGTTCTCGCGCACAGTCCCTGCAAACAGCACACTGTGCTGCGGCACGATCCCGCAGATATGAGGCAGCGCATCCGTGCTGTAAGCCTCATCAGTCTGCCCGAAGATGCTCACTTCGCCCTTGGTCGGGTCATAGAAGCGGCAGATCAGCGATGCCAGCGTGGATTTTCCGCTGCCGGTGCCGCCGATGATTCCGACGGTCTCACCGGCCCGCACGGTCAGATCAATGTCCTGCAGGCTGGGCGCGCCGGCACCGGGATAGGAAAATGTGACATGGGAGAATTCGACGGCGGGGACATTTCCGGCAGAGGGAGCATGACCTGCAGGCATCGCAGCATTGCCCTCCGGCGTGATCTCTGTCAGTCCGCCCTCCGTCTCCGGCATGCTCGTCTCCATCCGCAGGATCTGCGCCACGCGCTTCGCGCCCGCGATCCCGCGCGAGACCGAAACGATCAGATCCATCAGCCGCGAGGCATTCAGAAAGATCTGCATCAGATAATTCACCAGCGCGGTGATCTGGCCCTGCGTCAGCGCACCTGCATTTACGCGGCGCCCGCCCGCGAGCAGCACGACGATGATTCCCACATTCACCGCCGCGAAGCACACCGGGCTCAGGATGGCGGTAAGGCGGCCGGCGGCGGTCTGCGCGCGGCAGACTTCGGAATTGGCCGTGTCGAACTCCGCGCTCTCCCGCGTCTGTCCGGAAAACGCGCGCACCACGCGGGCGCCCCGGATATTCTCACGGACCTTCAGAGTCACGCGGTCCAGGCTCCCCTGCGCGCGCACAAAGCTGCCCGAGGACGCGTGCGACACAGCCAGCGTGGCTATGAGCACTGCAGCGACCGCGGTCAGGATGGGAAAGGTCAGTCTGGGGCTGATGGTCAGCGACATGATGATGGCGCCCAGCATGATGAAGGGGACGCGCAGGACCACGCGCAGGACCATATTGACCGCGTTCTGCACCAGTGTGACGTCGCTGGCGATGCGCGTCACCAGCGTCGAGGTGCCGACGCGGTCATATTCGGTAAAAGAAAAGGTATTGATATGGCGGAACAGGTCCGCGCGCAGCGCGCGGCCCATGCCCATGGCAGATTTGGCAGCGAAGTACTGCGCCGTGATCGCGCAGGCCATGCCGATGGCAGCCAGCCCGAACATTAGCGCGACGCGGTGCCAGATGTAGGTCATATCCCCCGCCGCGATCCCGCGGTCAATGATGTCCGCGACGATCAGCGGCACGAGCAGTTCAAAGACAGCCTCGAGCATCTTGAACGCCGGGGCAATGATGGAGACTGCGATATAGCCTTGGAAATATTTGCCGAAGATCTTCATAGCAGGGATACGATCACTCCGCCGGCTGAATCGTCATCTTCGCGGTCGTACCCTCCACCGCGGTCGCGCGAACGGCATACTCGCCGGGCTCAAAGCCGATGATACTTTCCGTCACCTCTCTGAACGTCTCGGTATACAGCGCGGGAATATCACCTTCGGCGTCCTCCGAATACGGGAACACCTCAACGTACAGGGACCCGGAATCCATATCCGTAACCACAAAGGATATCGACTGTCCTTCCCCCACCTCCAGATACGCGACGCCGCCGTCGCCCTCTCTGGCGTCATGCGCCTCCACGCGGATCTGGCTGCCCGTGGGGTTGCTGACCGTGACGAAATGTCTGGCCTGCACCAGGCCGTAGATGATGAACGCCGCGATCAGGGCAAGCATGATCGGGTACTTATATTTACTGTTTCTGAAGTCTCTCATTATTCCTCCCGATCAACCGATCTCACTTCCCGCCGGGAACAGCGCATCCGACACGGTCAGCAGGCTCAGGTTCCCGTCCGCGTCCTCCGCGCACAGGATCATGCCCTGCGACTCATAGCCGGCCAGCGTGGCGGGCTTCAGGTTCGTGATCACGACGACCTTCTTTCCGACCATCTCCTCCGGGGTGTAATGCTTGGCGATCCCGGACACGATCTGTCTGGTCTCGCGGCCGATCTTCACCTGATTTACCAGCAGTTTCTTCGACTTTTTCGCTTTCTCGCAGGCAATGACCTCGCCCACGCGGAACTGCAGCTTCGCGAAATCGTCAATGCCGACCTGCTCCTTCGCCTCGGTGAAAGGATAGCGATCCTCGTCCGCAGCGTCAGCGGCGTCCGCATCATTCTCCGCACCGTCCGCGGCCGCTCCGGCATGGCCCGCAGCCGCCATCTGCTTCTCCGCGATCGCGTCCGCTTTCGCGAGGACCTCGGCCTCATCAAGTCTGGCAAACAGGATCTGCGGCTTCTCAGTCACCTTCGTGCCGTCGGGCAGCAGTCCGAACTCCGTCATTTCCTCCAGCGAACGCTTCTGCGCGCCCACCTGCTCCAGGATCTTCACGGAAGTCTGCGGCATGAACGGTGCCAGCAGGCTGGCCCCGATCACGATGGCCTCGGTCAGATTATACATGACCTCCGCCAGGCGGTCCTTCTGCGCTTCATCCTTCGCGAGGACCCACGGCGCAGTCTCATCGATATACTTGTTCGAGCGGCGGAAGATGTTAAAGATCTCAGTCAGCGCATCCGCCACGCGGTTCGCCTCCATCTTCTCATCCACCTTCTTCACGGCGGCCAGCGTCACGGCCTTCAGGTCCGCGTCCACCGCGTCCGTCACGCCGGTCTTTCTGACCTCACCGCCGAAGTACTTGTTCGTCATGGAGATCGTGCGGTTCACGAGGTTCCCCAGCGTGTTCGCCAGATCGGAATTGATCCGCTCGACCATGAGCTCCCAGGTGATCACGCCGTCATTGTCATAAGGCATCTCATGCAGCACGAAATACCGCACCGCGTCCACGCCGAAGACGTCCACGAGGTCGTCCGCGTAGATGACATTGCCCTTCGACTTCGACATCTTGTCTCCGCCCACCAGCAGCCAAGGGTGGCCGAACACCTGTTTCGGCAGCGGCTCGCCCAGCGCCATCAGGAAGATGGGCCAGTAGATGGTGTGGAAACGGATGATGTCCTTTCCGATCACGTGAATGTCCGCGGGCCAGTACTTCTTATACAGGTCCCCGGTCTCCGCGTCCACGTCATAGCCCAGGCCGGTGATGTAGTTGGTCAGCGCGTCCAGCCAGACATAAACCACGTGTTTCGGGTCGAAGTCCACGGGGATGCCCCACTTGAAGCTGGTGCGCGAGACGCACAGATCCTGCAGGCCGGGCAGAAGGAAGTTGTTCATCATCTCGTTCTTCCGGGATTCGGGCTGGATGAACTCAGGGTGCGTGTTGATGTGCTCAATGAGCCGGTCCGCATACTTGCTCATCTTAAAGAAGTACGCCTCCTCCTTCGCGGGCTGGACCTCACGGCCGAACATTGTGAGGCCATCCATCCAGATCACCTTA
>CAYLPO010000064.1:0-7883 GCA_964385575.1 uncultured Lachnospiraceae bacterium
CCCACCGGTGTCGGCAAGACCGAGCTTGCGAAGGCGCTCGCGGAGAGCCTGTTCGACGATGAGAAAAACATGGTCCGCATTGACATGAGCGAGTACATGGAGAAGCACTCCGTGTCGCGGCTGATCGGAGCGCCTCCCGGATACGTGGGCTATGACGAGGGCGGTCAGCTGACCGAAGCCGTGCGGCGCAAGCCCTACTCGGTCGTGCTGTTCGATGAGGTCGAGAAGGCGCACCCCGATGTGTTCAATGTTCTGCTGCAGGTCTTAGACGACGGCCGCATCACGGACTCGCAGGGCCGCACGGTCGACTTCAAGAACACGATCCTGATCATGACTTCGAACATCGGTTCGCAGTATCTGCTCGACGGCATTGACAGCGAGGGGAACATTACGGAAGCGGCGCAGAACCTGGTCATGGCGGATCTGCGGGCACACTTCCGCCCTGAGTTCCTGAACCGGCTGGATGAGACCATCCTGTTCAAGCCGCTGACGAAGGAGAATATCGGCGGCATCGTCGATCTGATGATGGCTGACATTAACCGCCGCCTGGAGGAAAAGGAGATCCGGATCCGCCTGACGGACGCCGCGAAGCAGTTCGTGATCGACGGCGGTTATGATCCGGTCTACGGCGCGCGGCCGCTGAAGCGGTTCCTGCAGAAGTACGTGGAGACGCTGGCGGCGAAGATCATCCTGTCGGACGAGGTGCACGCGGGCGATACGATCCGCATCGACTGCGAGGACGGCGAGCTGGTCGCGGAGATATACGGGGAGTAACGGACTTCAAAGCCGGGATGCCTTTTCTCCAGAGGTTGCTTTTCCGGCTCTGAAATACTAAAATGAACAGGAGTCACGAACTCGTGGCTCCTGTTTTCGTATGCTGTTTTTAAGGAGTAAGATACATGGGTAAGACCCTTTCCGAAAAGATCATCGCGAAAGCCGCCGGACTCGAGGAAGTATCGGCCGGAGACATTGTCTGGGTCGATGTCGACTGTGCCATGACGGATGATGTCCTGGGTCCGCGCATTGAGATCGCTGACCGCATGAAGGAGATCCGCGATGAGGTCTGGGACCGCTCGAAGGCGGTCATCATCAGCGACCACTACGTTCCGCCGGCCACGCCGAAGCAGGCGGAGATCGTAAAGTTCACGCGGGACTGGAGCGTGGCTCACGGAATCGAGAACTACTTCGAATACATCGGGCCCTGCCACCAGATCCTGGCCGAGAAAGGTTTTGACCTGCCCGGCACCGTGATCTTCGGCACGGATTCGCACACCGTGACCGGCGGCGCGTTCGGCGCGTTTTCGACCGGCTGCGGATCGACCGAGATGGTGGGAATCTTTATCACGGGACAGACCTGGGTGAAGGTGCCGGAGACCATCCGCGTGATCTGGAACAGTGTGCTGCCTGAGCGCGTCATGGCGAAGGACATTTCGCTGGCGACCATTGGGAAGATCGGCCACGCCGGCGCCACGTATAAGGCGGTCGAGTATCAGGGCGAGGCTATCCGCACGCTGGAGATGGACGAGCGCATGGCCATCTCGAACATGGCCGTGGAGATGGGCGCGAAGGTCGGGCTGATCGCGGCGGACGCTGAGACGGACCGCTACCTGGCGGAGATCGGCGTGACGAAGCCTTACACGAAGTTTGAGATCGATGACGATGCGGACTACTGTGACACGCTGGAGTTCGACGCAGCTGAGCTCGTTCCGCAGGTCGCCTGTCCGCACGCGGTGGACAATGTCGTCCCCGTGCCGGAACTGGAGAAGACCCGTGTGCATCAGATCTATATCGGATCGTGTACCGGCGGACGGTACTCGGATCTGGCGGCTGCGGCTGCGATTCTGAAGGGAAAGAAGATCGACCCGGACACCAGACTGCTGGTCTCGCCGGCATCGCAGAGCATTTACATCCGTGCCATGAAGGACGGGATCATGGAGACGCTTGCGGAGGCGGGTGCGGTCATTATGGCGCCGACCTGCGGCGTCTGCGCGGGGCTGCATTCCGGGCTGATCGCGAACGGCGAGTCGTGCCTGGCCACCAGCAACCGCAATTTCCTGGGGCGTATGGGCTCGTCCGGATCCTTCGTGTATCTGTCTTCGCCGGCGACGGCGGCGGCATCGGCATTGACCGGGTATATTACGGATCCCAGAGGTGTGTGAATTTATCGGAATCCGAATGCATAACACCTGTTATTTAGGAGAGATCATATGAAAGAGCAGATCACCGGCCGCGTACACAAGTTCGGCGATAACATCAATACCGACATCATTTCGCCTCCGCAGTACATTGAGCTGACGGTCGAGGAGGCCGCGCTGCACAGCATGGAGGCGCTCGATCCGGAGTTCGGCACGAAGTTCGTGCCTGGAGAACTGGTCGTGGCGGGCGCGAATTTCGGCTCGGGCTCGAGCCGTGAGACCTCGCCCCTGGCGCTGAAGTATCTGGGCTGCGGTGCGGTCGTTGCGAAGTATTTTGCGCGGATCTTCTACCGGAATTCGATCAATATCGGTCTTCCTCTCTTCGAGTGCGCGGAGACCGACCGCATCGAGGACGGTGATGAGATCGAGATCGTGACCGCGGACGGCGTTATCCGGAACCTGACGAAAGGCGAGGAGTACACCTGTTCGAAGATCCCGCCGCATATCATGTCATTGATCGAGGACGGCGGACTCATCGCGCGGCTGAAGAAGCAGTACGGAGCGAGCTGACGAGGAGAACGCATAAGGTAACCGAAAGAAGCAGTACGGCATCACGGAAAGGAGGGCTTTCATGGAAGATATCACGATGGAATTCGAAGCATTGGAGGAAATGCTTTCGGAACGACGATACCGTGAACTCAAAGACGCCCTCGCCGAGATGAACGAGGTCGATATCGCGCAGTTCATCCTGGACCAGCCTGCCGAGAAGGCGGTGCTGCTGTTCCGCATGCTTCCGAAAGAGATCGCCGCAGATGTATTTTCAAATTTGGAGCCGGACGTTCAGGAGACCATTATCAACTCCATCACCGACTTCGAGCTGCGGGAGATCATGGATGACCTTTTCGTCGATGACGCGGTCGACATGCTGGAAGAGCTGCCCTCGAACATGGTCAAGCGTGTTCTGAAGAATACCGCGCCCGAGGACCGCAAGCTTCTGAATCAGTTCCTGCGCTATCCGGACGACTCGGCCGGCAGTATCATGACGGCGGAGTTCATTGATCTGAAGGAGACCATGACGGTCGAGGACGCCATTAAGCGCATCCGCCGGATCGGTGAAGACGCGGAAATGATCTACACCTGCTATGTGACTGATTCGCGTCGGCATCTGATCGGCGTGGTGACGGTAAAGGACCTGCTGCTGGCGCAGGATGATGACGCGGTCGTGGACCTCATGGACGATGACGTCATGAAAGTGTCCACGCACACCGACCAGGAAGAAGTGGCCCGCATGTTCTCGAAGTACGACCTGCTGGCCCTGCCCGTCGTGGACAATGAAAACCGGCTCGTGGGTATGGTCACCATCGACGACGCGGTCGACGTCCTGGAAGAAGAGGCCACCGAGGATATCCAGAAGATGGCCGGTCAGCTGCCTTCGGAGAAGCCCTACCTGCGCATGGGCATCTTCGAGACCGTGAAGAAGCGCCTGCCCTGGCTCATGATTCTGATGATCTCGGCGACGGTCTCGGGTAAGATCCTGCAGAATTTTGAGGCTGCTTTTGTGGCCATCCCGATGCTCGTGACCTGCATTCCCATGCTGATGGACACGAGCGGCAATGCCGGCGCCCAGACCTCCGCGAGCATCATCCGCGGACTGGCGCTGAAGGAAGTCCAGACACGGGATATTCTGAAGATCGTCTGGCGGGAGATCCGCGTGTCCCTCTGCCTGGGCATCTGCCTGGCGGCAGTGAACTATGTGCGGCTGATGATCATGTTCCCGCATCACTACCTGGAGTCGCTCGTGGTGTCGTTGACGGCGATCGCGGCGATCTGTCTGGCGAACCTGATGGCAGGCATCATGCCCATTCTGGCGACGAAGATCCATCTGGATCCGGCGTTGGTGGCGACGCCCATCATTACGACGGTGGCGGATGCGCTGGCGCTGATCTCGTATTTTATGATCGCGAAGGCGCTGCTGCCGATATGAGCGATGAGCGGACTGAGTGAAGAAAACGAGGGCGGAACGACTGCGCTTGCACGAGTCGGGCCGCCTGATGTTTTCTTCGTGAAGGCGCAACGGACAGCGAGCGGCCCGGAGGCGGAGTCGGAGGGCTGCGAGATGAGCGGGGCGCCGGCTCAGTCCGCGAAGAGCGGAGGATTTCGTGAAGGCGCAACGGACAGCACGAATATCACATTTTCAATTCCGGGCCTGTGCGACCGCATAATTCCTGCGTAAAAGCGGGAAAACAAACTCTCCCAACCTCAAAATTTCCCCTTGCGCCCATCCGCGGATATTGCTAAAATATAACTCCGTGATATATGATCCTTGCTCGCGTGAGAGCGCGGGCCACTAAGTCCAGAAGGAGGAAAAAACGTGAACAAGTATGAATTATGCCTCGTGCTCAGCGCCAAGCTGGAAGACGAGCAGAGAGGCGAAGCACTCGAGAAGGCGAAGGGCTACGTCACCCGTTTCGGCGGCGAGATCGCTGATGTGGACGAGTGGGGTAAGAGAAAGCTTGCCTACCCGATCGAGAAGATGGACGAAGGTTTCTACTACTTCATCCACTTTGATGCCGAGCCGGCCGCTCCCGCAGAGATCGAAGCGCAGCTTCGTATCATGGAGCCCGTCATCCGCTTCCTGATCGTTAAGCAGGAGGCTTGACTGATTAAGAAGAGAGGCACTGCATGAATAAAGTGATCTTAATGGGCCGCCTGACCCGCGACCCGGACATCCGTTATTCGCAGGGTGCGAACCCTACGGCGGTTGCCAGATACACGCTGGCAGTCGACAGACGCTTCCGCCGGAATAATGATGACCAGACGGCAGATTTCATCTCGTGTGTGGCGTTCGGCCGCAGCGCGGAGTTTGCCGAGAAGTATCTGCACCAGGGAACGAAGATCGTCGCGACCGGCCGCATTCAGACCGGCAGCTATACGAACCGTGACGGCCAGAAGGTCTACACCACGGACGTGATCATTGAGGATCAGGAGTTCGCCGAGAGCAAGGCTGCATCGCAGTCCGGCTCCTACCAGGGCGGCCAGGGTTCCTATCAGGCACCCGCGCGCGAGGAGAAGCCCGCGGCGCCGCTGGATGACGGATTTATCAATATCCCTGACGGTGTGGAAGACGACGGATTACCTTTTAATTAAAGATTGAAGGAGAAAAACCATGGCATATAACAGAGAGGGCGGCGCCCACAGAAGAAGCGGCGGTCCCCGCAAGAGAAGAAAAGTTTGTGTGTTCTGCGGCAGCGAGAAGGGCAGCATCGATTACAAGGATGTTGCGAAGCTGAAGAAGTACATCTCCGAGAGAGGTAAGATCCTCCCCCGCAGAGTGACCGGCAACTGCCAGCAGCACCAGAGAGACATCACCACCGCTGTGAAGCGCGCCCGCCACGTGGCACTGCTTCCTTACACCGTGGAGTAAGGTCTCGGATCCTGAGGGATCATATGTATCACATTACAGACCGCCGCGAGAGATCGCGGCGGTTTTTGCGTATGGAGGCGGAGGAGAGAAATTGCTTTTCAAACACCGAACTTTGAGTATGATAGAAAAAAGCATGTTGTGATATTGTGGAGGTGTCGGTCGTTATGACGCAGGCAGAGCGAAGAAACTACCTGATCCGCGCATTGATCTCGGAACAGCCCCGCTACCGGGATCTGGATGTGCCGGCGGACCCGCGTGAGCAGTTTCAGATGCTTCGCGGTCTCATGAACGTGCGCGAGCCCGCGCCCATAAGCGATGAGTTTCTGCGCGTGCAGGATGCGTTCCTGCGGGCTGAGACCCAGGCAAAAGGCGTGACCCGCCTGGAAGATCTGACTCCGGCGGAGCCCGGCGTTTATTTGTGGCAGGGGGATATCACCACGTTGGCCTGCGACGCCATCGTGAACGCGGCTAATTCCGGGATGACGGGCTGCTACGCGCCGTGCCACGGGTGTATCGATAACGCCATTCATACCTACGCAGGGGTGCAGCTGCGTACGCTCTGCGGGCAGATCATGGAGGCGCAGGGTCATGCGGAGCCGACCGGCAGTGCGAAGATCACGCCGGCGTTTAATCTGCCCTGCCGGTATATTTTGCATACGGTGGGGCCCATCGTGCGGGGGCGGCTGACGGAGGAAGACGAAGCGCTGCTCGCATCCTGCTACCGCAGCTGCCTGAAGCTGGCGGCGGAGAACGGGCTTTCCAGCGTGGCTTTCTGCTGTATTTCGACCGGAGAGTTTCATTTTCCGAATCGTCGCGCGGCGGAGATCGCGGTGGAGACTGTGCGGGCGTTTCAGGCAGGAGAGGAGATCAGCGTGATCTTTAATGTCTGGAAGGATCTGGATCTGGAGATCTACCGGGAACTGCTGGGGTGAGGAGAAACAAGATGAGATTTGGCTGGCTGCCTTCCGACATTCAGGATACCCCCGACGCCCTCGGCCGTCTCCGCGCGGCGCTCGCCGAGGCGGAGTGTGTGGTCATCGGCGCGGGTGCGGGGCTTTCTGCCTCCGCGGGGTATGATTATAACGGCGCGCGCTTCGACCGTTACATGAGCGATCTGGGCGCGAAGTACGGCTACCACGACATGTACATGGGCGGGTTTTATTCGTATGAGACCCTCGAGGAGATGTGGGCCTTCTGGAGTCGGAATATCTTCCTGAACCGATACATTGCCCCGCCGAAACCGGTCTATGAGCAGTTGCTGGCGCTGGTGCGTGGCCGTGACTATTTCGTGGTCACGACGAACGTAGATCACTGTTTCCAGCGGGCAGGCTTCGCGAAGGAACGGCTGTACTACACGCAGGGCGACTACGGCCTCTGGCAGTGCAGCAAGCCCTGCCATAAGAAAACTTATGATAATGAAGAGACCGTGCGGCAGATGATCGCCGCGCAGGGGTTCGTGATCCGGGATACCACGGACGAGGACCACGTAAAGTTGGCGCCTTTGGTGCCGGCATCGGCGGTGGGTTTGGAGCTGCCGGGCGGCGCGAAGGACGCCGCAGAGGCTGCGGATGCCGGACTGCTGAGGTCGGTCGTTCCCTCGGAGCTGATCCCGCATTGCCCGGTCTGCGGGCGCCCCATGAACATGAACTTGCGGGCGGACGTGACCTTCGTCGAGGACGCAGGGTGGCACGCGGCGGCAGAGCGGTACGGTGAGTTTCTGGAAACGCATAAGGAGAAGAAGATGCTGCTCCTGGAGCTGGGCGTGGGCGGGAACACCCCGGGCATCATCAAGTACCCGTTCTGGCGCATGACCAAAGACTGGCCGCACGTCACCTATGCCTCGGTCAATCGCGGTGAGGCGTTCGTGCCGGATGAGATCCGGGAGAAGTCGATCTGCATCAATGAAGATATCGGAGAGGTCATACGGGAAATGATCTAGATCTTCCCCAAAAACTGACAGTTCGCATGAATCGCGTGCTTGATCTGCGCCCAGTCGGCGTCGGACAGCGCGCGATTTTCGATCGTTGTGGCCAGACAGCCGCTGATTTGAAAGCGCAGGAGCGCCACGGTCTGCGCCTCAGTCAGTCCATACTTCTTCAGGATCGGTACGTCATAAGGAATCGAGCGAGTGACGATCCGGTCGACCAGCGTCGGCGACAGCGACTCGTCGAAAAACAGGCACTGGTATTCCTTTCGTGCACGGATCATGTCACACATGGGCGTGGTCTGGCAGCTTTGGTCCGCGCCGGGCATTCCGGGCGCGGGGATAGCCATCTGGTCCAGAATCTCATCCAGGATCTCATCGAGTAGCTGCCGGGTGTTTT
>CAYLPO010000065.1:0-7846 GCA_964385575.1 uncultured Lachnospiraceae bacterium
CACCCCCGCCCCAGATGGCTCGTCCCATGACGATGCCCGGGAAATAATCGATGATCAGCAGCTGGATCATCAGCGGGGTGCCGCGCACGACCCAGATAATGGCGCGAATCACCGCGGTCAGGGGCTTAAAACGGGTCATGGCGCCCAGGCAGATCACCAGTCCCAGAGGGATGGCGCCCGCCAGTGTGATCCCGAACAGGCGCAGCGTCTGCAGGAAGCCCTCGTTCAGGGAGTGTAAAACGATGGGAAACTGTTGCGAGAATGTGAGCATAGGTCTCTCTTTTCATCCGGTGGTGCCGGGCGGCACAGATACAGATATATGCATTTTTATCCTACCACACGAGAGACTTTTCTGACAATAAAACATCCCGGGGCCTGGCGGTCCCGGGATAATTGAAAACTTATAACAGAAGCGATGCACTTACTGCGGAATGATGGAATTCTCGATGCCGTAGGTCTCGGCGATCTGCTGCATGGTACCGTCCGCATAAGCACTCGCGAAGAAGGCGTTCAGCGCAGCAGCCGCATCAGAACCCTGACGGAAGCCGACGCCGTACTCTTCCTCGGTGAGGTTGATCGCAGCGGCCAGATCCGCATAGCTGGTGCCCTCGCCGACCATGGCGACCGCCATCAGCTCATCGATGATCGCGGCATCCGAAGTGCCCGCCTGGACCTCCATCAGCGCAGCAGCCTGGTTCTGCACGGGCGTGTAGTTCAGGCCCGCATCCTCGGCAGCCGCCTCACCGGCGGAACCTGCCTCGACCGCAAAGTTCATGTCGCCAAGGTTATCCACGGAAGTGATCGCCGCAGCTGCATCCGCAGGAGCCACGATGGTCTGGGAGTTGCTCGAATAGGGGTTCGTGCACTCCATGGCGCTCATGACTTCATCGGTCAGCGTCATGCCGTTCCAGACACAGTCAATGGAACCGGAGTTCAGCTCCAGGATCTTATTATCCCAGTCGATCTCGACGAACTCAACATCCACGCCCAGATCCTCGGCGAACGCGCGGGCCATGTCGGCGTCGAAGCCGATCCACTCGCCGTTCTCGTCGGTGTAGTCCATGGGCGCAAAGTCCGTGATGCCGACCACGAGCACGCCGCGCGCGATGATGCCGGCCAGATCCGACTCGGCATCCGCAGGGGCTGCATCCGTCTCAGCGGGAGCGACCTCGGCCGAACCCTGATCATCCGCAGGGGCCGCGGAGTTGTCCGCGCCGCCGCAGGCAGCCAGTCCGAAGACCATGATGCCGGCGAACAGCAGTGCAAGCAATTTCTTCATTTTTCTATATCTCCTTTTCGAAAAAACGCTCTTCACCGCCGCAGACCCGGAACCCGGCCCGCGCCTGCCGCTGCGAAAGAAAAAGCTCCGCGCCGGAGCCGGCCCGTAAGCCGTGATCTCTGACGCGGAAAACATCATAGCATGCAGCCGTTTCTTTTGTAAAGAGTTATGAGCCTTATCAGTCCATGTTTATATTGGACGTTTCCTCCGCCTCGGCGATCTCCTCGGCCGGCGGCATGACCATTCCGGTCTCCACCTGCCGGAGCTCACGAAGCGTGATCAGGTTCTCCCGGTCAAAGTCCGGACTCCTTTCGAGCACCTCCAGCGTATGCGTACAGGACGCATTCAGCGTCAGCGAACGGAAATCATAGTTCCCATTCTCCGGACCGGAGTTTTCCGGATCCGCAAACGTAAGACACAGATTATTCGCGTAATCGTCATCCCGCGCATCTCCGACGCGAAGATGTCCCTCCGCGATATCCTGCCGTATGGCGTCGATCAGCGCCGTGCGGTCCGCCTGGGTCAGGCTCAGGTTCAGGTATGCACTGTCATACCAGTAATCCCCTTCCCCGTTCGGCTGCAGCACGTAATACAAATACTCCACCTGAGATAATTCAAACGTATCCGCGGATGATCCCAGCAGCATCCGCTCTGCATTGTCCGGGCGGTTCACCAGCTCGTCGACCAGATCCAGGATCCGCGTGCCGGCTTCGTCGTTCGAACTCAGTATGTAGGACCGTTTCATGACCGAGCCGTCCCGCATCACATACACGAAGCCGATCGTCTGCCTGCTTTCGTAATCATACTGCCAGGCATTCTCTCCGCCGTACGTGTCCTCATAGTCCCGGATCTCTTCCCGGTTCTCCACGATCATCCGGTGGATCTCCTCGATCTCCCGGATCTGCTCCGGATCTTCCGTCTGCAGCTGATCGCCGTAGATCGTCAAAACAGCTGCGTTCGTGCGTTCCGGTTCCGGGATCCGGCGCTCAATGCCGAAGCCGTCGAACCGCAGCATCAGGAGCAGAACAATGACGCAGACCGAATAGATGCCCCAGGCAAGCCACTGTTTCTTCGAAAAGACCCGCACGCTGCGGCGGATCATCATCTCGGCAATGAACCAGACGATCAGCCCGATGACCAGCGCCTGAAGGATCATGGCCGTAAAGGTCGCAGCCGTCCCCTGAAGGGTCCCGGCATCCTGCTCGAATTTGACCGCCACTGTGGAGATCGCCAGTGCTACCCCCGCAGTGATCCCGATCTTAAAGACCGGCTTCATCCATTCGACGGCCAGGAACGACCCCGCAGTCTCCACGCGGCGCTTCCGGTATACGGCGTACGCCAGCAGGCAGAAGACCACGCCGATCCCCGCCATGATCAGAATCCGCGATACGCAGGCCGGGCGGAACCAGGCCATCAGCTCGGCCGGAGTTTCCGGAAGGCGTTCCGGATAGACCAGATCCGTATTCGTCACGCCGACCCGTATCAGCCAGACGAGCGGCGTCAAAAAGTAAGGCCCCAGATCCATGCCGTTTCCCGGCGCGCCGAACACGAAGAGATCCTACAGTCCATTCGCAATGTAGCGGATTCCGGCATAAACGAAATTCAGGATCACATAGAAGAACGCGGCGGCTCCCATGCGGCCCGCAAACATGACGCAGATCGATGCCAGACCGACGAAGAACACGCTCATGAGCGCGGTCGCCAAAAACCACCAGCCCGCCAGCCAGAACATGCCCGTGTGCGAGAGCGCGATCGGAATCAGGCTGACCGCCGCCGCGATCAGCTGCGGGATCCACAGCAGGATCAGGCTTGCCCCAATACCTGCGCGGAACAGCGAAGCGCGGTTCGCCGGCAGCGAATGCATCATGTTCGCGCTGCGCGCGGTGAACAGATAGCCGAACACCAGCAGCGTCATGACCAGCGCCGCGGCAGCCACGGTAAACGGCTCGATCCGGGTATCGAACATATAGGCCAGACCCGAAGCTGCACTCCAGAGCGGCTCGGAATTCCTGACCGCGGGTGCGATGGCCGTATAGGCCGAGTACGGCACGAACACCAGCAGGAAGATCAGGTAGAGTACCCCGGCGACCCGGAACCTTCTGAGATGGGTCAGGCACATGTTTTTAGCGGGAAATATCTTCATGATCCGCACCTCCTACCTCATAGATAAAGATCTCCTCCAGAGAAAGCGGCACCACATCCAGCAGGACCGGATCGAGTTTCATGAGCTCTGCGCGGGCCGCCTCCGCATCTCCCTCGATGATCAGTGTATGCACGCGTCCCATCTGCTCGTCGTGCAGCAGCCGGATGCCTTCGGGCAATGCCGGCAGCTCGCCTTCGAACGCGATCTGGAACTTCGAGACATTGCCCTGCAGTTCGTCGAGCGAGTGCTCCAGCAAAATCTTTCCGCCGTTTAAGATGCCCACGTGATCGCAGACATCCTCGAGCTCGCGCAGGTTATGCGACGAGATCAGCACCGTGGTCTCCCGCTCCGCTACGTCCGTCAGAATCAGTTTCCAGATCTTCCGGCGGATGATGGGATCCAGCCCGTCGACCGGTTCGTCCAGCACCAGGATCTCCGGCCGCGAGCAAAGCGCGAGCAGGAAAGCAGTCTGGCGCTGCATGCCCTTCGAAAAGCTCCGGATATGCTTCTTCGGATCCAGCTCCGAAAACTCTTTCAGAAGCCGGTCGAACATCTCGTCGTCGAACCGCGGATAGAGGCCGCGGTAGAAGCGCTGCATGTCGCGGATGTTCGCGGAATTGAAGAAAAAGATGTCATCCGGGATGAACGCCATGCGCGCTTTGACCGGTTCATTCTCCCAGACCGGCTCGCCGGCCACGAGCACTTCGCCCGCGTCCTGCTGCATGGCGCCCGTGATGTGGCGCAGAAGCGTGGATTTGCCTGCGCCGTTCGGGCCGACCAGTCCGTAGACCGCGCCCTTCGGCACATGCATGCTCAGATGGTCCAGCGCCGTGAAGTCATCGAACTTCTTTGTCACGTCATTGACTCTGATCATCGCGGTCACCTCCTTCCGCCAGTTCCTGGATCCAACTTTTCAGTTCCTCCGGGCTGCAGCCCAGCGACAGCAGCTCTCGTACGACCTCCTCGAACATCGACGCCACCTCCCGCTTTCTTCCTGCCGAGACTTCCCCGAGCGGAGCCGCAAAGCTTCCCTTCCCGGAGATCATGTAGATGTAGCCCTCCTGCTCCAGATCATGATACGCCTTCTGGATGGTATTCGGATTAATGGAGAGCCGCACCGCCATTTCACGGACCGAGGGGATCTGCTCCCCTTCGCGGATGGCGCCGGTGATCATCAGCCGCCGCAGGTCGTCTTTCACCTGCTCGTAGATCGGTTTTGCATCCCGATAATTCAGCTTGATCATGGCAAGTTCCTTTCCTGTATGCCGGGCACCGCCCCACTTCGCCGCAGGTGTACTGCCCGAACTAATACACTTCGATCACCTGTCCCTATCTTCGCTGTTTTCGGCCGTGATATCAACCCATGCTTTCCGAACGAATTTCTCACAAACCCCGCACGGGCGCGGCCCATGAAAAAAAGAGCCCCGCAGGGCTCCCTTTCGGTCTCATGTTCAGGCTGCTCAATGCCGCCCGTCGATCTTACATGCCAGCGGCGGCTTCTCATCCGGCCGCGCCAGCAGGTCGCGGTACTCCTCGTGCCGGTCGAACCAGTCCACTGCATAAGAGCATGTCAGGACCGCCTTCCGGTCCGTGGCCTTCAGGTCCTCGACCAACTCGTTCATCAACTTTCCGGCGATCCCCTGCCCGCGCAGTTCGCCGCTCACAAAAGTGTGGTCCACATCGACCACGCCCTCTTCCACTTCGGGAAAGGTCACCTCCGCGATCGTTCTTCCGTCCTCGGAGAAGACCGCGATCTGATTAGGGTTATGAACAAATTCCATGCTTGCCTCCCTGTGTTCGTTCGTTTGACAGCTTACTTTTCCGAAACCTGATCTAAAACTAATCTAAAACCGGTTTATTTCCTTGTCAATCGGAAAGCAAGCATGGAATTATTCAACAGTTTCACCCGCGCTTCATTATCAGTCTCCGGTAGACCTTCTCCAGACCCATCCGGTAAGCCAGCAGCGGTCCGACCACAGCGCCCACAGTCTGCTGCAGGATCTGATACGGAAGCTTCAGCAGCGCATATTCCGGCGTGCTGTAGATAAAAGCTCGCCCCAGTGAATATCCGACCACGGCGATGACCGCGCCCAGAATGACGCCGAGCGCCGTGCGCCCGCGTTTCCCGGGATCATCTGCAGACGGATATTCCGCCGCGCACCGGTGTACCAGCAGTGAGATGACCATCGCCTGGATCCCGTGCACTACCAGCGAGACGAACATGGGCGTCGGGTAGAAAAACAGGTCGCCCAGGAAAGCGCCGATGCCTCCCACGACGAACGCCAGCGGCGGATCCAGCAGGATCGCAGCCAGCACGATCACAATGTCATTCAGGTACAGGTGTCCGCCGGGCACCGGCACGCCAAAAGAACTCAGGGCAATGTTCATGGCCAGAAACATGGCTGTCACTGCGATCACGCGAGTCGAATATTTGCTTTTCATCATGTCCTCCTCTGAGTGTCGGTCTGTAATTCGCCGCACGCGCGGCGCAGACCGGAAACCGCCTTCACTTCAGTCTCGGAACTTGCAAATTCACAAGGATAGTATTACGCTAATATTGACCTTAGTTCAATTGCCAGTTTTTGAATATTTTATAAGGTCAGTTTGCGGATCTCATCCGGCGAACTGCCGCCGAACGGTCAGGAGGAACTTATGCTGACATATATGATGGAGGATCGCGGTGCACTCAGTAAGACCGACTTTCTGGTGCGCAGCATCAAACAGGATATCTATGATTTCAAGCTGCACGCGGATGAACGCATGCCCTCGAAGCGAAAGCTGGCCGAGCACCTAGGCATCAGCGTGATCACCGTGGAGCGCGCCTATGACATTCTGGTGTCGGAAGATTACCTCTACGCGAAAGATCGAAGCGGGTTTTTCGTGCGCGACATTGAAAAAGTTTACCCCGGATCACACAGCTCTCCGACGCCGCCGCCCGGACATCATCGGTCTTTCGACATTCCTCCGGATTACAAGGATTCCACGACCTACCGCCAGCTGCGGCGTATCATGAGGCGGATCTTAAGCGAAATGCCGCATTATCTGATCACCAGTTCGCCGAATCAGGGCATGCCCGAACTCCGCAATGCGCTCTCCTCCTATCTCCTGCGCTTCCGCGGCATGGAAGCGGGCCCGGAGCAGATCGTGATCGGATACGGGTCGGAGTTTCTGTATAACATCATTGCCCTTATGTTCGGGCCGGAACGGACTTACGCCATCGAAGATCCGTGCTATGAAAAGATCCGCCTGATCTATGAAAGCCATCAGGTAAAGATCCAGCCGTTAAAGATGGGGCCGAACGGAATCCTCTCGAGCGAACTCGAGAACTGCCGCGCTGATATCCTGCATGTCTCTCCGTTCAACAGCTATCCGTCCAATGTCACGGCCCCGCCGGCCAAGCGCCGCGAATACATGAAATGGGCAAAAGAAAACGAAGCCATCCTGATCGAGGATGACTTCGATTCCGAATACAGTTATCTGCACCGTCCGCAGCAGACGATGTTCACCCGCAACCGCGAGGGCCGCGTGATCTACCTGAACACGTTCTCAAAATCGCTCTCGCCGGCGGCTAAGATCGGATACATGGTCCTGCCGGAAGAGCTGGTCAGCCTGTACCGCGAGAAGGCCGGCTTTCTGTCCAGTCCGGTCCCGGTCTTTAATCAGCTGGCGACCGCGGAGCTTCTGGACAGCGGCCAGTTCGAACGGCACCTGGCGCGTGTGCGGCGCGGCGAGGAAGTGTTCCGGGAGAATTGATGATGAACACCATGGCCGCACGCAGGCCCGAGGCCCGCCGGGCGTTCTCCTCCGCTTACGGCACGATCTCCAGCCAGTACCCGTCCGGATCCTGGATAAAGTAGATGCCCATGTCCTTATTCTCGAAGCAGATACATCCCATCTTCTCGTGCAGCGCATGCGCCGCCGCGAAGTCATCGGGACGAAACGCCAGATGGAATTCCTCCTCGCCGATGTCATACTTCTGCGGGTGTTCCTTCAGGCAGGTGAGCTCGAGCTCAAAGTCGGTCTCTTCATTGCCCACGAACACGATCGTGAACGCGTCGGTCTCCTTCCTGCGCTTTTCCTTCAGGCCCAGGGCCTCGTCATAAAACTTTAAAGCCGCGTCGATGTCAGCCACATTGTAGTTTTCATGGATCATCTTAAACTTCATATGGCACCTCCTAACCAGGCCAGCAGATCCGCCATGACCTGCTCCTTATCGATCTCGTTAAAGATCTCGTGACGGTCTTCGGGATACAGCTTCATCGCGACATGCGTGTGGCCGCAATTTTCGAGCATCTTCCGGACTTTCTCCACGCCCTTGCCGTACTGACCCACCGGATCCTCGGCGCCCGCGACCAGATAGATAGGGACGTTCGGGACCTTCGGAGCCCAGTCGCCGCCGGACACCGCGATCAATACGGTCATCA
>CAYLPO010000066.1:0-7794 GCA_964385575.1 uncultured Lachnospiraceae bacterium
TAGCACTCGCCTCTTGACAATGCTAACAAAGCCTGTTATAACACACGTAGAACAAAGAAAGAACAGGCCTGAAGGCATTGATCGGAAACGCATGGAACGGTTCGGCAGATCATCGGACGACAGCCTCAGACCCATATATCAGGAGGTAAGGAAATGTTAGTACCCAGCATCTTTAAGAACAATCTTTTTAACGACTTCTTCAGTGATCCTTTTGACGACGAGTTCTTCCGCAGAGCAAATCCTGTCGCAAACGGCGCCAGAAGACAGTTTCCGCTGATGAACACGGATATCAAAGAGACGGATAAGGCTTATGAGCTCGAGATCGATCTCCCCGGCTTTGATAAGGAGCAGATCGAGCTGACGCTCGAGGACGGCTACCTGAACATCGCTGCGAAGCGCGAGGATAAGGTCGACGAGCAGGATGAGAACGGAA
Organism: uncultured Lachnospiraceae bacterium; assembly: GCA_964385575.1. Taxonomy (GTDB): domain Bacteria; phylum Bacillota; class Clostridia; order Lachnospirales; family Lachnospiraceae; genus RGIG5636. The sequence continues at coordinate 434 of CAYLPO010000066.1, forward strand.
AGTATATCCACCGCGAGCGCTATGTGGGCGCCTGCTCCAGAAAATTCTTCGTGGGTAAGCAGCTGACCGAGGAGGATATTAAGGCCGCGTTTGAGAACGGCATCCTGAAGGTTACCGTTCCGAAGCCCGAACCCGAACCAGTGATCGAGGAGAAGAAAAAGACGATCTCCATTGAGGGATAAAACGGATCGGTTTGATCCCTTGTGATTTCTTTCCTTTTTAAGTGTGTTGCATTTGTTTCGTTTTTCTTGCTTGGAAGGCGCGTCTCCGGAAACGGAGGCGCGCCTTTCTCATGTCCGGGGCGCAGGCGACCGGCTGAACCGTTCTCCGCTGGTGTATGTTTAGACTTTGTTTCGTAGAACCGCGCCCCGTTCTCTGCTATACTGGGCAAAGTATGGAAACCCAGATCGTAAAAATCGACGGCACGGAGCCGGTTATAAACACGTTTGAGCAGGCCGGGCAGATCATCCGGAACGGCGGACTCGTGGCCTTCCCCACGGAGACCGTCTACGGACTCGGGGGAAATGCCTTCGACCCGGAGGCGGCTGCGCGCATCTATGCCGCGAAGGGACGCCCTTCGGATAATCCGCTGATCGTACATATCTCGGATCTCGCGCAGCTGGCTGATATCGCTGCGGAAGTGCCGGAGACTGCGAAGCGGCTTGCGGAAAAGTTCTGGCCGGGCCCCATGACCTTGATCCTGCGGAAACGCCCGGATGTGCCGGATGCCACGACCGGAGGACTCGCCACGGTCGCGGTGAGATTTCCGTCTCATCCGGCGGCGAAGGCATTGATCGATGCCGCGGGAGTTCCGATCGCTGCCCCGAGTGCCAATCTCAGCGGGCGCCCCAGCCCGACCCGCGCGGAGCATGTGGTCGAAGACCTGTCCGGGCGCATTGACATGATTATCGACGGCGGATCCTGCCAGATCGGCCTCGAATCGACCATTATCGACTGTACAGGGAACACGCCCGTGATCCTGCGCCCCGGCTATATCCTGCCGGAGCAGGTGGAAGAACTTTGCGGCGAAGTGGAACTCGACCGCGTGATCACGGCGGATACGGCAGAGGAAGCAGCGGTTCCGGAAGGACCGAAAGCGCCCGGCATGAAGTATCGCCACTATTCCCCGAAGGCGCCTTTGAAACTTGTGGAGGGCGAGCGGGAACCGGTCACGAAACGGATCATTTCTCTGGCGCGCGAGAGCATGGGAGCAGGGAAGAAAGTCGGCGTGCTTTGCTGTGACGAGACCCGCGGTGCGTATCAGGTGGCGCTTTCCGGCGTGCCGGATGTGGCGCCCGCAGACGGGACGGTGGCAGAGCTGCTTCCGGAGGCGGTCATTCGCTCGTTTGGAAGCTGCACGGATACGAAAGCAGCGGCGGCTGCCCTTTTCGCGCTCCTTCGGGAGATGGACGCGGAGGGCGCGGATGTGATCTATGGAGAAACCTTGCCGGAAGAGGGGCTGGGCGCCTCCGTCATGAATCGCCTGAAAAAAGCCGCTGGATTTGATATTGAGCATGTGAAAAAGCTGGAAGAGCCGGTTCGGCCGGCACTGCGCTTTTCGGAGGTGATACTGGCTGACCGCGGTAATACCACACATAGTGTGATCAGTGAGAGTATTCTGCGGTTTCTCCTGCGCGGGAGCGGAGTCGGGACTGCCTCCCGCGGAGTATCCGTTCTTTTTGAGGAGCCGGTCAATGAAAAAGCAGTCCGTGTGCTGGCGGACCATGGTCTGAAACCGGCGCGCGCGGAGGCCAAGCTGCTCGAAACAGCCGATCTCTCGCAGACCACACTGATTCTGACCGTGGATGACTCCGTGAAACGCAAGGTTTTAAAAACCTTTCCAGAGGCGAACTTCGTCTTTACTGTGTGGGAGTTTGCGGGGGAGGAAGAACAGTCGCTCAGTCCTGCGCTGAACCCTGCCGGAGAGCGGGAAAGCTATGAGGAATTGTATCAGGAGTTGCTGCGGCTGATGACGAAAACGGCCGAACGGATCATCATTCAGGAGGAAAAACCGCGCGAAGAGGAGATCGAAAACATCGATGACGCAGCGTTTTTCGAAAATGATGTGACGCTCGATCATCACGCGGAATAAGATGGTGCGATCAGCACATATAACATTGTTATGAAGTCAGATAACAGATGTTATCAAAAGGAGGGGCGTAATGTCTGAAAAGAGGATAGGATACATTACCTGGGATGAATATTTTATGGGTGTGGCGAAGCTTGCCGGTATGCGGTCGAAAGACCCGAACACGCAGGTGGGCGCCTGCATCGTCAGTCAGGATAACAAAATTCTTTCCATCGGTTATAACGGTCTTCCGGTCGGCTGCTCGGATGACGATTTCCCCTGGAACCGGGACAACGAAGATCCTTACCAGAACAAATACTTCTATACCACGCACTCCGAGCTGAACGCCATCCTGAACTATCGCGGCGGCAGCCTGGAAGGCGCAAAACTCTATGTTACGCTGTTCCCCTGCAATGAATGTGCCAAAGCCATTATCCAGTCCGGGATCCGCACCGTGGTTTATGAAAGCGACAAGTATGCGCTGACGCCCTCGACCCGCGCTTCGAAGCGCATGTTTGATGCGGCGGGCATCCGTTACTATCATTACAACGCCACCGGCCGAAAAGTCGAGATCGACCTGTAAGACTCAGACGGCGGAGCAGATATGATTCGATCCGGAAGAAGAACAAGAAGAAGGCGCGGCAGGCCGCTCCCCAAATGGCCGATCCTGATCGCAGTTGCTGCTGCGGTCATTGCGGGCGTGCTGGTCTGGCGGCATTTCGACCGAGGACAGGAAACCGCTGCTTGGGAGAATGGTCCGCAGATCACGGCCGCCGGGACGGAGATCCCGACGGTCTCCTTTGCGTACGGGGAGTCATTTCTTAATCCGCAGCACGGATATCTTCTGCCGCTCGACGTGGGCATGACGCACGGGAGCATTGTGCCTTTGGCGGACCGCACTGTCCGGATGCGGATCGAGCCGCGCGGATGCGAGATCCTGGGCGCTTCTTATGAGCTTTTGGATCTGAGCGGTGAAGGGCTTGTAGCGCAGGGAGATGACGTCACCTTGACCGCCGGCGGGGACGCGGTCTTTGCGGAGACGGAGTTTCCTACGCTTGTGAGCACCGGAACGGAATATATGCTGCAGCTGAAGCTGCACACATCCGAGCAGGAGACGGTCTATTATTATACGCGCGTGCGTGTCAGCGATGATCTTCATCTGCAGGAGATCTTAGACTTTGCCGGCCGGTTTTCTGACGCGACATTTGACCGGGAAAACGGCCGCGACCGGATCCTGGCCTATTTGGAAAGCGATGTGACGGTGGCAGACAACACGAATCTGGGCTATGTCGATCTGAAGAATTCCTACCGCCAGATCTCCTGGGGCGCTCTTTCCCCGGAACGTCCGCAGTCCATGGAGACGACGATTCACGATCTTTGGCATTTTCCGGACGGATCCTGCGCAGCAGCGGTCACATTTGATTACTGGACCACGGCGGCGGATGAAGACGGCCGGGAGCGGACTTACGCGGTGACCGAATATTATCTGATGCGGCAGTATGATGAAATCACCGGCTATCTGCTGGATTATTACCGCACGGTGAATGATATCACGCCGCTGTCGGCGGAAGATGTCTCGGAGGGGCGCGTCAGCCTGGGCATCCGCGCGCCGGAGATGCTGCCGGCGGAGACGGCCGTTGCGGGCCGTTATGCGGCATTTGAGGCGGGCGGACGTCTCTATGAGTATACCGCAGGCCGCCGCGGCCGCCTGACACTGTTATATGATCCTTATGAAGAGAGCGAAGGCCGGATTTCCGGCCGCGAGGAAGGCTGCCGCATTATTTCGGTCGACGGGAGTTCCGGGGACGTGACCTTTACGGTCTATGGCTATCTGGACCACGGGCCCCGTCAGGGCTGCTGCGGTCTGGGACTGTACCGCTATGATCGGAGCTCCGACCGCGTTACGGAATTGTTTTTTGCCGCGTCCGAAACGCCGTTTGATATCATCCGTGAGGAATTGAGCCAGCTCTCCGGTGCTGGCGCGGACGGCACATACTATTTCTTTTACAACAATGGCATCTATGCAATCACTCCCGGCGAGTCGGAACCGGCTGCGGTCGCGCAGGGGCTGGATTTTGACAGTTTTGCGGTCAGTTCGGACGGGACACGTGTGGCCTGGGCGGACGATTCCGGGAACTACGGGTATCACACGGTTCATCTGATGGATCTGGAACATGACCTGACGTTTGACACGGAAGCAGAGCCCGGCGAGGAACTTTTGATCGAGGGATTTACGGGCCATGACCTGGTCCTGGGCCTGCTGCGTCCGGAGGACGCGGGGACGGATACGGAAGGCAATGCCATCTGCCCCTTGTACGCTTTGTCCATGCGGTCGGAGATCACCTCCGTTGCGAACCGGAACCTCCCCGAACCGGAAGCGGAAGATGTCAGTGACGATGAGGAGACCGCGGAAGACGGATCGGATGAAGGCGCATCCATGGGCGGAGCTGCATCCGGAGAGTCCGGGACTGTGCCGGCGGTCGAGGTGATCAGTCTGGAAGAAGTTTCTTTTTACGGTCCGGACGGGTACTACATTCGCGCGGCGGAAACGGATGATTCACATGTCACGATACACCGGCTGACAAGAAACGGCGGCACTTACACGGACGCGGGCACAGACTCGCTGCTGCGGACAGGAGATGAGACTACTGCAGAGGAAGAGACTTCGCTTCGGCGCACAGCGGCCGAGATCCGGCAAACAGTGTGGGATCTGCAGCTGTTTTCTGCGGCGGACGCCGGAGAGAACGTGACGCTGTCGCAGGCCGACGGACCGGAAGCGTCCGCGGACCAGGTGGGTACTCTCGCCGGGCGTGACGCTCTGAGGAACGTGTGGCTTGCCTATGCGCGCGGAAGGCTGGTCGGGGCTTTCGGAAGTCTGGATGAAGCACAGGATGCGGCGTATCCCGGTTTCGGCCTGGTGATCGACGCTTCCGGAGAACGTGTCTGGTCGCGCCTTTCGGCCAATGCAGCTGCCCCGGCATCCGCGCAGACGGATGAAATGGAAGACGGAGAAACGGAGATAGATGACGGCGGGGAGGAGCCGGGCGGAGATGCCGGCGAGGCTCCCGGCAATTCATAGAACGGTTCGAATATTTTGTGTTTCGGAGGTTCGGAAAGCACCAGTTCTTGTGGGCGACGGCACCCCGGTACTTTACAAATGCCGATACCATGTTATAATGTCTAAGAGTTATATGCCTTATTGGGCGTATCATTATGGGGCCGTACTTCGTGCGCGGGCTTTTTCGCTGCGCGGAAATGGCCGGATATAAGGGGAGTATCATGCAGTATGTCATGAAGGGCGGACGCCCCCTGGTGGGTGAAGTCCCGATCGGGGGAGCCAAAAACGCGGCGCTGGGTATTCTGGCGGCAAGCGTGCTGACCCCGGAAGAGGTCATCATTGAGAATGTTCCCGATGTACGCGACACGAACATCATGCTGGATGCCATCGCGGATATCGGCGCAAGTGTAGAGAAGATCGACCGCCACACTGTTAAGATCAAGGCAGAAAAAATTCACAGCCGCACAGTCAGCGGTGAATTTATTAATAAGATTCGCGCGTCCTACTATCTTCTGGGAGCGCTGCTCGGCAGATTTCATGAGGCAAACGTGGCGCTGCCCGGCGGATGCAATATCGGCGCCCGCCCCATGGACCAGCACCTGAAAGGGTTCCGCAGGCTCGGCGCCCGCTGCGAAGTCGAGTACGGTATGGTCGTTGCGGAAGCGAAGGCCCTGACCGGCGGCCACATCTATCTGGATGTGGTATCCGTCGGCGCCACCATTAACATCATGCTGGCGGCAGCCCTGGCGGAAGGAAAGACGATCCTGGAGAACGCGGCCAAAGAACCGCACGTGGTCGATGTCGCGAACATGCTGAACAGCATGGGCGCGAACATCAAAGGCGCGGGTACGGATGTCATTCGTATTAAAGGCGTGAGTTCCCTGCACGGCATGGATTACGCCATCATTCCCGACCAGATCGAGGCAGGCACGTTCATGCTGGCAGCCGCGATCACAAAGGGTGATATCACCGTAAAGAACGTCATCCCGAAGCATCTGGAAGCCATTTCCGCAAAGCTTTTGGAGATGGGCTGCTCGGTTTATGAATATGACGATGCAGTCCGCGTGGTAGGCACGGAACGGATCAACCCGACGCAGGTAAAGACCCTGCCGTATCCGGGTTTTCCCACGGATCTGCAGCCGCAGATCACGACGGCATTGGCATTATCGACCGGGACCAGTCTGGTGACGGAAAGCATCTTCGAGAACCGCTTTAAGTACGTTGACGAGTTGGCGCGCATGGGCGCGAAGATCAAGGTCGAGGCGAATATTGCCATCATCACCGGTGTAGACCACTTCATGGGAAGCAAGGTCTCGTCGCCGGATCTGCGTGCCGGCGCTTCGCTGGTGCTGGCGGGATTGGCGGCGGATGGCTACACAGTCGTGGATGAGATTACCCTGATTCACCGCGGTTATGAGGATTTCCATCAGAAACTCGCGGCACTCGGCGCGGTGATCGAGATGGTTCAGGATGACCGTGAAGCAGAAAAATTTAAGTTCCGGGCGTGAACCGTCGGCGATTTTCGGCCCGAACGTGACTTTTACCACATTTGGGGTAAAATATTGTTGACATGCGCGGTGTGATGGGATAAAGTAAGCACCGTCATATGCGGGGTCGTAAGCCTGCCATTTATAATTGAACAGTAATTTTCTCTTATTCAGAGCGGCGGAGACTTAAGGATCTGTGAAGCCCGGCAACCCCTCTCCGAGGAAGGTGCCAACCTGAGCGAGTGATCGAACAATAAGGGGATTTGAACTACATTAGATCAAGTCCGCCTTGCTGCGGACTTTTTTCATGCGGTATCGCCGCGAAAGATCGTTATACTAGAACCATTTATATACCCGAAAGGAGCATTGAAACGACATGGGCAAGCATTATTTATTCACTTCCGAGTCCGTGACCGAGGGACATCCTGATAAGATGTGCGACCAGATCTCGGACGCGATCCTGGACGAGCTGTATCGTCAGGATCCCTACAGCCGCTCGGGCTGCGAGACCTGCACCACGACCGGTATGGTCCTGATCATGGGCGAGATCACCACGAAGGCGAAGGTCGACTACCAGAAGGTCGCCAGAGACACGATCCGCGAGATCGGCTATGTCGAGGGCACCGGTTTTGACGCAGACAGCTGCGCCGTCATGGTCGTTCTGGACGAGCAGTCTGCAGACATCGCGCTGGGCGTGGATAATTCCTTCTAGAAGAAGGCTGAGGGCGAGGATGATGAGTCCAACGGC
>CAYLPO010000067.1:0-7763 GCA_964385575.1 uncultured Lachnospiraceae bacterium
GATTTCCCAGCGTATGAGCCAGCATGACCGCCTTCGTCTTTTCCGATAGCGCGCCCTCGAGCTTCGTGACGTCAATGTTATACTGCGGGATGGTCACGTCCACAAAGACCGGGACCGCTCCGTACTGGATAATAGGGTTGATGGTCGTCGGAAAGCCTGCCGCCACCGTGATGACCTCGTCTCCGCGGCGTATGCGGCGCTCTCCCAGCTCGGGCGCGGTGAGAGCCGTAAACGCCAGCAGGTTCGCCGAGGAGCCGCTGTTGACCAGATGCGCATACCGCACGCCCAGCCACTGCGCGAACTCCTTCTCAAACCGGTCCGAAAACCGCCCGGTGGTCAGCCAGAAATCCAGACCGGCCTCCACGAGCGCGCACATCTCCTTCTCATCATAAACGCGTCCGGCGTAGTTGATGCGGTCACCCGGCTCGAACTCCTTTTTCGGCTCTTTGAACTCTTTATAATACTGCGCGACCAGCGCCAGGATCTGCTCCCTGGCCTCGGTCTCATTTTTCCACAGATGCATGTCTTTCTCCTTCAGGTCGTGCCGGCATTGCCTGCATGATTTACTCCCAGATCTTCCAAGGCGCCTGCCCCGCAGCCCAGAGCTTCTCCAACTGCTGCTTCTCCCGGACCGTGTCCATGCACCGCCAGAAGCCCTTGTGCTCATAAGCCATCAGCTGCCCGTCCGCCGAGGCGTTCTGCAGGGGATCCTTTTCGAGGACCGTTTCATCGCCCTCGATATAATTCAGAAACTCCGGTTCGCAGACCATGAACCCGATATTGATCAGGTCTCCTCCGTCCTTCGGCTTCTCATCAAAGCTCGTGACATGGCCGTCCTCTGCGCGCGAGATCACGCCGAAGCGCTGGCCCGCAGAGTAGGTGGTCATGGTCACCATGCTGCCATGTGCCCGATGGAACGCCAGCAGCTCGGGGATATCGATATCCGCCACGCCGTCACCGTAGGTCAGCATAAACGTCTCCCCGCCGATGTAATCCTTCACGCGCTTCACGCGGCCGCCGGTCATGGTATCCAGGCCCGTGTCCACCACGGTCACTTTCCAGGGTTCCGCGTGGTTTGAGTGGACGATCATCTCGTTCTTCCCGCCGGTGAAATCATACGTGATGTCGGAGGTATGCAGAAAATAATCCGCAAAATACTCCTTGATCACGTGCTGTTTATAACCGGCCAGGATCACGAACTCGTTAAAGCCGTAATGACCGTAGATCTTCATGATGTGCCAAAGAATGGGCATGCCGCCGAGCTCCACCATGGGTTTCGGCTTAAAGATGCTCTCCTCACTGATGCGCGTGCCGTAACCGCCGGCCAGGATCAATACTTTCATGTGCGTTTCCTTTCCGCGCGTTTCAGCCGCGCAGGTATTCGGACAATGCCTTCACCAGTCTGTCATTGTCCTCCCGGTTCCGAACCGCCAGGCGCAGGAACTCCCCGCGCCCCGCCATCTTCGAGGTCAGGTCCTTTATAAGAATATCACATTCTGACAGAAGCCGCTTCGTGATCTCATGCGCAGACACGCCGCCGGTGAGCCTGCACATCACGTAGTTTGCCTGTGTCGGGTACACAGTGAGCCCGGGCAAAGCCGAGAGAGCCTCCACGTACCGCGCGCGCTCCTCCCGGAACAGCTTCAGCGCGTCCAGGTAAAGTCCGTGGTGTTTTCCCTCGATCTGCAGAAAATACTCGCCGAACGAGTTGATGTTCCAGATGGCCACGTCCCTCTTCAGACGCGCGATCAGCGCTTCATCGCCCGATCCGAGTACCCCCAGCCGCAGGCCGGGTACGCCGTAGGACTTTGAGATGGACTTGACTGCCATAAGGTGCGGGTACGCCGCGAAGATCTCCTCATCGAACAGGGACCAGGGTTCGTCCGCGAAATCCAGGAAGGACTCATCGAAGATCAGGCGGATCTTCCGTTCCTCGCAAAACGCCGCGAGCCGGAGGACGTCCTCCCGGGGGATGTAGTTGCCCGAAGGATTGTCCGGATCAATGAGGATCAGTGCGTCGCCTTCACTCAGGCGCCCGCCGAAAAAGGCCGTCAGGTCGTCCGCGGTGTAGCGCAGGCCGGCATTGCCCTCCGGACTGTCTGCTGCGGCTGCGTCACAGCCCGGCCGGAACACCACGGTCTTCTCCGGGTCGTAACGGTTCGGGTACTCCTCAAAGGTCGGTCGCACCACGCCGAGGCGTCCGGTGAAGCTCTCCGTCAGAGCCTTGATCAGCTCGGCCGCGCCGTTTCCCACCAGGATGTGCTCCGCGTGCACGCCAAAGTTCTTCGCCGCGAGCAGACTGTTCACTTTCATACCCGACGGATACTGCGTGAGCAGGGTCGGGAAGTTCGCTTGCAGTTCATTCACCACATGCGTATCCGGGTAATACGGGTTCACCAGATAGCAGAAATCCAGCAGCTTCGGATAACGCCAGTAGCCGCCGTAGCGGGCCATAACGCGGGCCAGCCGGCCTTCGTCGTCATCGAACAGGGACTCTGCAATGTCCAGATCCGCAGCGTCATCGATCTCATACCAGCGCCGGTTCTCCAGCCGCTTCGCGCGGATGGACCCGTCTCCCAGGAGCGCGATCACCTTCAGAACCTGCTCGTAATACTGGTTCATACCCATGGTCTCACAGTAGGCCGTCATGAACGGCACATAGCTGTTCTGTGAAAACTCACGGCTGAACTTGTAGATGTTCACGGTCTTAAAGTAGCGGCCGGCTGCAGACCAGTCGAAATCCGCTTTGGAAACGAAGGACGTGATACGGTCTTCGTCATCCAGGGTCACGCAGGTCCCGTCCATCCAGCTCTCATAGGCATCCACCAGTGCCAGCGAGGGGCGCGGGTCTTCCACCAGATCCTGCAGGAGGCCTTCCTCAAAGATGATGTCCGATTCCAGAAGCAGGGTGTCGTCTTCGACCAGCTGCTCCTTCGCCAGAAGCAGCGAGTAGATGTTGTTCGTGCGGTCGTAGATGGGGTTTTCGACATAAATAACAGGTGTTATGATGTCCAGCCCGCTGATATGGTCGACCAGCTTCTGCCCTTCGTAGCCGATCACGATCACGATCCGCGAAAGGCCCAGCGTGTCCAGCTGCGCCAGAGTGCGGTCAATGAGCGGCGTGCCGCAGACTTCGACCATGCACTTGGTGTTTTCTTTTGTGAGTTCCTGCAGCCGTTTTCCCATGCCGGCTGCGAGGATGAGTCCTTGCATGATATTGCTCCTTTTGATCTTATATCCTGTGCAATGATACGCTATGCGAACCGTTTGCCGGCCGATCGGCGGTCTTCCGATTTTCGCACAGCGTAAACATTGCACATCAATCTATGATCAGAAAGCAGAGAACTAATCCTGCCCTCTCTTCCTCCGCCTCAACAGCACCAGCCCCACCACGGCCACCACCGCCAGACAAAACAGATACCGGAGAACGATGCTCCTCGTAAACACGAGGAAAAACGCCCCGGCCCCCGCGCACACCGCAAACGTCCCGATGATCCACGCCGGCGGCAGCACGAACGTTCCCAGAAACTTCCGCGACAGCCCCACATGCAGCGCCAGATAACACAGATACGAAAACAGCGTGGTATAAGCCGCCGCGACATAGCCGAACTTCAGGATGAAGATGTAGTTCAGCACGATGTTGATACCCGCCGCGATCAGCGTCCCCAGCATGATGTAGCGGGTCTTCTTCAGATAATATTCGCTCGCGATCACGATGTTATACAAAAACAGCACAAACGCGTCGAGAATCAGCGGCACCGCGACGAAACGCGCCGCGTCATATTGTTCACCGCCGAAGAAATACACCAGCTCCGGCGAGAGCGCCATCAATCCCACGGTCAGGATCGTGAACACCAGCGCAAAGTTCTTCGCGCGATGCCTGATGGCTTCGATCTTTCCCTGACTCATCTGCTCGAAGAACCAGGCGGACCAGGACGCATCCACCGACGCCGCGATCACGGTCAGGATCAGATTGATATTTCCGGCCAGGCTGTAGATGCCAGCGGCCGAAAAGCTCACCATGGACTTGATCATGACGCGGTCACACTGCCCGAGCAGGACCTGCGACAACCCGTGCGGAATGATGGGTGCCGAATACTTCACGCCGAAGCGCCAGTACTCCCGCACCGGCCGCGGCCGCGCCTTCCGGTAAAAGCTGAGCATGATGCCTGCGCCCAGCACCAGAAACACCGCCGTCGCACCCACGATGCGCCCCAGATCCCGCTGTTCGGAGAACACGGTCGCCATCAGAATCAGCGACAGGACCACGCTTCCCAGCGAATTGATCAGCGCGACGATCATGTACCGGATGTACGAATAATTCAGGCTCAGCCGTTCATTGTACAGCGTGACGACCGCCGAACCGAAGCTGTAGCACACCAGCAGCAGGATCGCAGGGTACGGAAGCCCGAGCGGTCCGCTCAGCAGCCGTCCGAACGCTGCAGCCGCGGCAAACAGCACCCCGAACCCGATCCAGTAGATCAGCGACACTGAGGACGTGTATTCGTCGATCTTCCCGGGATACTCATAGTTCGCGCTCTTGACGGACGAGTGCAGCGCCAGTCCCACGATCACAAAAAGCACGGCTTCATAGGACAGAAAAATATTGAACACGCCGAACTCATGCTGGGTCATGATCCGCGAGAAGATCGGCAGGGTCAGAAACGTGATCCCCCGGACCAGCATATTGCCCACGGTGTAGCCCAGCCCCGCTTTCAGACTGCGGTCTGCTCCGCCTATTCGGTTTTTCAGCGTCTCGATCAGTGCCATCAGTCTCTCGCGTATAACCGGTAATCATGCTGCGGGTGCCGGTCTTCCTCAGGGGGCAATGCCATATAATCTCCGTAATAGATCGTCAGCACCTGATCCCAGCCCGCCGGAGCGGCGAACTGCCGGCCCTCAAAGTCGAGCCGCACGGTCTCCGCAAACAGTTCCCGCGGATACATCACGACCCGGTCGTCCCAGGCGACCACGCCCACATAGCGGTCAGCGGGCGAAAACTCTTTTTCGATGATCCCGCGGATCTCGCGGTCGATCCGGTACCGGTACCGCTCTCCGCCCTTGAACAGCTTCACATAGAGCCATGCCAGGTACTTTGCGGGCTTGCGCCAGAGCTTCGTCTTCGCGTAAGGCTTCATCCAGGAACCGTAGACCTGGTTCATGGCGTTGATCCTGCGGAAGACCCGCGCGGCGGTCGCCTCGTCATTGCCGAAATCGTCCACCGGATAAATGTCGATAAACGCGCCGCCCTCATAGCCCAGCTCATATTCGTTCGTGTTCTCGAATACATAGGTCGGGTCGACCACGCGGTAGATCCCGTAGATGTAGCGGTCCGTATCCGCGCGCGTGCACAGCTTCAGGCCGCCCTGATACTTCTTCTGAAAATAGCGGCGGAGCTTCTCATAATCCGCCCGCGGCATCATGATATCCAGGTCATCGTCCCAGGGGATAAACCCGTGATGACGCACCGCGCCGATCAGCGTTCCGTAAGCCAACCAGTAGGTCAGGTGCTGTTTCGCACAGATGCGGTCGATCTCCTCCAGAATCGCGAGCGACGCCCGCTGGATCTCTTCCAGTCCTAATTCTCTCATGTCATCTCCCGAGCTTTTTGCTGATCGCCTCCAGGTGCTTCCCGACCGCATACGGAACGCACAGCTCCGTGTCGCGGCCGCTCTTCAGAGCGCCGATAGGGTCGATCTCGGTATTGTAATAGTAGAGTTCCTTCGGTCGAAGCCGTCCTTCGGCCTTTGCCTGCTCCATCCAGACGTTCATCAGGCGCTCGCCCAAAAACGCCAGCTCCCGCTCGCCGCGGAACGTGAAGCGCTCTTCCAGCCCGCCGAAGACGCCGAACATCCAGGCCATGTAATCGCAGAACAGATCCCGCGGCATGATGAAGATGCACTTCAGGTAATACTCGTTCGCCTGCATGACCCGGTCAAACATCCTCAGATACTCCGGATACCGCTCTGCCACGATCTCCCGCGAGGCATCCAGCAGATACGGGTCTCCGCAGTGTGCATACTGGTTATACAGGCCCGAAGGAAACCGGGCCGTCTTCTTCGGCAGAACAGCGTTATACCCCTGCGCGAAAATTCGGGCAATGTCTCCCCGCCGAAGCGCGCGCTTCCGCGCCAGGCGCGCCCGGTCCGCAGGATTCCGTACGGCCGCCGCCGCCAGATATTCCGGAGCGGTCATGGTCACGAAAAAGCGCCGGTAATGCGCCTCGCCGATGATGTCGGCCTCCGCGTGCTTCCACATCCAGTAGAGCGCCGTGAATTCCGAGTAAGTCGGGTTCTGCGCGGAGATGTTGTCACGGCCGTCATTGTCGAACACATATCTCGGAACGATCGTGCCGTCCGGTTCCTCTCTGCGGCCTTTAAACCCGGATAGGTCCCTGCCCGCAGCTCCCGCAACAATGGGAACATAGTCCCGGGAGGGCAGGCGACCGCAGGGGTCATATGTGACTGTGTAGATCTTCAGCGTCTTCATTATATTCCTTCTTTCGGGTGATCACCGACCGTGCCGGGTGTGTTCATCCGTTTATTCATTGATCCAAAAACACGAAGCGCCGCAGCAGATAGTAACATCGCAGCACGGGAGCCAGAAGTCCCAGGCGTTCGAATCGCGCGCACCAGCGCACGATCTTTGCGGCATACCCCCGGGCAATGCACCGTTTCCCCGTGAACAAGTTCGGATTCCGCAGATACTCCGGGCAGGCCGCCTGCATGGAGGTGCGCATGCTCCGATACACCGCCATGCGCTGTAACGGGGCTACTGACAAATTCGCCATCAGCAGATCGCCGTAGTAGATCTTCATGAGCTCGAACTCGATCTCCTGCGCCTCGGTGCCGCAGACTTTTCCCGCTTTTCCGCGCGCAGCAACGCGTTCCATGACCTCACGGAATGTCCGGCAATTCGCACCGAACCGTTCCGTGATCTGTTCCACTTCAAGACGTTTCTTCTTTCGTCCTTCCGACTGCGGGTTCACAAACCAGCGATAGACCGGTTTGCGAACGAATACCACGTGCTTCGATTGCTCGTGAAACTGCAGGTTAAAGACCGCATCTTCCGGCATTTGAGTGAAGCGCAGACAGTGCTTTTCAATGACGGATCTCCGATACAGTGAACCGTGCAGCAGACTCACCATCCATTTCGAGGGGGTCCGTGAAAAATCCTGCACCTGGATCACCTGTCCATCCGCATCTACATCCTGCACATAGCCGACCACACAATCCGCTTTTGCAGCCGCCGCGGCGCCGCTCAGGATCTCTAAGGCGCCGGGTGCCAGCTCGTCATCCGAATCGCAAAACAGGATATATCTCCCGCATGCATGCTCGATCAGATGCGACTTGTTCGCGAGGATGCCTTCATTAGTCTCATTTACAAAAACGCGGATACGCATATCTCGGTTTTCCGCCGCGAACTGCGCCGCCCGGGCCACGGAGTCATCGGAGGAGGCATCGTCCGAGATGATCACCTCGAAATCCGCGTCCTCCTTCTGGCTTTTAATGACCTCGAGCGCGCGGATCAGGCGGTCCGCGTAATTATAGGACGAGATGCAGACGCTGATGAGCGGCTCGTCCGCCGTGCGGGCGTTTTCCTGATAAACCGCGGTCATGAGGCACCTCCTGCGGAGCCAGATTCGGAAGCCGAACCCCCTGCCGGCACTGTATCAGTGCTGCGCTGTGCCTCGACAGGTTCCGTCGGTCCGAAATTCAGCCGCTCCTCTTCAATCACCAGCGGCCGGTTCATCACGCGCTGGT
>CAYLPO010000068.1:0-7654 GCA_964385575.1 uncultured Lachnospiraceae bacterium
AAAGAAAATCCTGCGAAGTAGGTTTCTTCACCTGTTTTACCAACAATATAAAATAATATACGATATTATCGGTTCTTCAAATATGCTTTTACAAGCCGTCTGATATTCTTATCCAAAAGCAGACGGACAATGAACGAAGCGATCCAGATCATATGGACACGCCCTTTGACGTTCAGGATGCCCTCCAGTGCCGGCTCGTCAAAACTGGCACGGATATTCAGAGAGTCTCCGCAAAACGGCATCAATGATGCGAGCCCCGCAAATACCATGCCCGTCGCAGCGGGATCCTCCAAGCCGATGATACCGTCTGCCTGAAACTTCTTCGGCACGATACGCTTCAGGAGCTTGGCCAGCTGCCGTTTAAACAGCTCAAAGGATTTCTGGTTTTCCGGCTTCTGAAACTCTTCCCAGTACCGGAGCAGCTTCTGCAGTCTGCTTTCTTCCTTGTCTTCGCGATATCGTTCCATCAGTCACCCCGTTTCGGATAGATCTGATGACCGAACAGTTTTACTGCGTACGGAAATCCTCCGTCCTCATATCGCAATGTAAAACTCAGTACACCTAACAGCCACTTGGCCTTTACATCCAGATCCTGATGTTCTTTATCCGCTTCGCCGTGCACTTTCCATCGGATGGGCGCAAACAAGATCAGCAGCACGAGACATACGACGACTGCAAGGATCACCAGTAATACGATGCCGATGACTTTCAATATGGAAAAGATCAGCGCAGCCGCTAGCATCAGACCGTAAGCCTCCCGTTATCTTCGAATTTACATCCCGCCGCTGGTCAGAACCTCTTTGTTTTTCGCGATGTAATCGACCAGCGAAACCACTGTCAGGATCAGCGCAGCCCACATCAGGATGATCTCCAGAATATGAAGTGCGGGGATCCCCAGCATCATCACAATGACCAGCGCCATCTGCGTCACGGTCTTCGTCTTTCCCCACCAGCTCGCGGCGATCACGATGCCGGCATCGCTTGCGATCAGACGGAAGCCGCTGATAATAAACTCACGCGCAATGATGATGATCACCATCCATGCCGGAAGCATGCCCATCTGCACAAAACAGATCAGGACCGAACACACCAGAAGCTTATCTGCCAGCGGATCCATGAATTTTCCGAAATTCGTCACGAGATTTCTGCTCCGCGCAATATGCCCGTCCAGATAGTCCGTAAAGCTGGCTGCCAAAAAGATCACCAATGCAATGATCCGGCTCCCGGGAACAAAATCCGTAAGGAGAAAAAAGATGCAGAACGGGATCATGATCACCCGCAGACAAGTCAGTTTATTCGGCAGATTCATAACATTTCTCCTAACAGGTCATATTCCGATGCGGATGTGATCAGTACCTGTATAAAACGTCCGCTTTCCGTGCCTGTACTCTCAAAAAACACATAGCCGTCGACATCCGGCGCGTCACGGTAACTCCGTCCCACCGCAGTGCCTTCTTCGCGGATCTCACCTTCCACAAAGACTTCCAATGTCTTACCGATAAACTCCCGGCCGCGTTCCAGCGAGATCTGCTGCTGGATCTCCATCAGGCGATCTCTTCTGGATGCACGTATGGATTCATCAACCTGTTCCGACATATGTGCCGCCGCAGTCCCTTCCTCCTGTGAGTAGGCGAATGCTCCCAGACGGTCAAAACGAGCCTCACGCACGAAATCACAAAGCTCCTCGAATTCTTCGTCGGTCTCACCCGGAAAACCGGCGATCAAAGTCGTCCGAAGCGTGATGTCCGGAATCTCCCTGCGCAGCCGGTTGATCAGTTTCCGGATTCCGGCACCGGTGGTACGGCGTCCCATCCGCTTCAAGATTCCGTCATCAATATGCTGGATGGGAATATCCAGATAATGACATACTTTTTCATGATCCCGGATCGCATCGATCAGTGCGTCATCGATCTCTTCCGGGTAACAATACAACAGACGGATCCAGCAGATACCATCGATCGCAGACAGTCTGTCCAAAAGCTCCGGAAGTGTCTTTTTTCCGTATAGATCCGTCCCGTACAGCGTGGTCTCCTGCGCGACCAGGATCAATTCTTTTACGCCGGCATCTGCAAGCGCTTCTGCTTCCGAGATCAGATCTTCAAGGGGAACACTCCGGTACGATCCGCGAACCGAAGGGATGGCACAATATGTACAGTTTTTCCCGCAGCCTTCGGCGATCTTCAAATACGCATAATGGCCGCCAGTCGTACTGACACGGGGATGAGATCCGGGCGGCAGCCGGTCGATATTTCCGCAGAAATTTCTTTCTGTATCTGCGGGAGTATCGGCATCCTTTTGATCTGCGGAACACGCATCGACCGCCTCCAGGATGCGATCCCAGTTTGCTGTGCCTACAATGCAGTCGACTTCGGGAAGCTCCCGGAAAAACTCATCCTGATAACGCTCGGCCAGGCAGCCGCAGGCGATCAGCAGCCTGCATTGGCCTTCTTCCTTCATGCGGGCCAGTTCGATCAGTGTTTCAATACTCTCTTCTTTTGCATCCCCGATAAAGCAGCAGGTGTTTACAATGATGGCTTCCGCCTCATACTCATCATCCGTCAGGGTATGACCGTGCTGCAAAAGAATCCCGAGCATTTTCTCGGAATCGACCCGGTTTTTATCACATCCCAACGATACGAAGAGGATCTTCATGTGTCACTCCGTGCCTTACAGGTATTCCGTGTATTCTCGGCGTCTCTTACGCTTCCGGAACATCCGCCGCGCTGTCTTCACTCTCGTTTACGTCTTCTGCAGCATCTTCCGGTACAGAAGGGCCGCCGACAAGCTCGCTGGCGTCTACGGTCACATCGGTCGCGCCGATCAGCTGCTCACTGTCGAACAGGCCTTCACGATCCATGGCTTCGCCCATCGCGATCGAAGGGGCGTCTGCGCGCACGATATGGATCTGTCCCTCATCCAGCTCCTTCACCGCCAGGCTCAAAGGCTTCTTCTCATCACCCTCGGTCATCGGAACCGCACCCTCGACGAGCTGATGGGCTCTTTTGGCTGCGGCATGGATGATGGAATAACGGCTGCGGATCACGGGTTCTTCGTCCGGGCCCACGCCCTGGTTGGCTTTTTCGATCAGTTCCGTATAGGAAGGATGAAGCATCATAATGTAAGTTCCCCTCTTTCAAGAATAGTCTTTATTTCGGCAGACACGCGGGCAATCAGGTCCGTCATGTCAGTTTTTGCAAAGGTTCCCGCAATCATCTCACGCATTTGTCCGACGCAGGTGTCCAAGTCGTCATTCACGACAATATAGTCATAATCCTGCATGAGATGGCATTCGCGTACCGCGGCGATCTCCAGACGGTTGCGGATATCCTCCGGCGTCTCGGTGCCGCGCTTCAAAAGTCTTCTGACCAACTCCTCCATGCTCGGCGGTGTGACAAACACCAGGACTGCATCCGGAAAGCGGACTTTCACCTGAAGAGCACCCTGCACTACGATTTCAAGAATGACGTTCTGCCCGGCTTCCAGACGATCTCTGACCCACTCCAACGGCGTTCCGTAATAATTACCGTTAAACTCCGCATGCTCGATAAAACGCTCTGCTTCGATATCTTTCTCGAACTGCTCACGCGTGACAAAGAAATAATGGATCCCGTCCCGTTCGCCTTCACGCGGCCTGCGCGTCGTCTTCGAGATGGAAAGAACGTAATCATCCGGGTAAAGCTCCAAAAGGCGTTTTACCAGTGTTCCTTTCCCTGCTCCGGAAAACCCGGAAATGACAGCCAGTCTGCCTTTCATACCGTACCTCTACTCGATATTCTGGATCTGCTCTCGCACTTTTTCGACTTCGGTCTTCAGCTTTACCCCATATTCCGTCAGGGCAATGTCCGAAGACTTCGAGAGGGTGGTGTTCACCTCGCGATTCATCTCCTGCGCGATAAAATCCAGGTTTCTGCCCATGGGTCCGCCGTTTTTCAATGCCTTCTCCATGGCTGTAATGTGACTCTTCATGCGGACCATTTCTTCATCCACGCAGATCTTATCCGCAAAGATGGCTGCTTCCGTCAGGACACGAGCATCGTCAATATTCCGGTCCGCCACCACGGCTCGAATCTTTTCGGTCAGAGCATTTCTGTATTCATCTATGACGTCCGGCGACCGCGCGACGATCTCATCCACATAATTCTGAATATCCGTCAGCTTTCCGAGCAAATCCTCGCGAAGACGCTCGCCTTCCGCAGCGCGCTGCTCAACAAATGCTCCGACTGCACCTTTCAGCGCCTCCATCAAAAGTTCGCCGAGCTCTTCTTCCGTCTCTTCCGCAGACTGATTTGTGATAACTTCAGGACAGGAGGCCAGCATGGAGAGGCTGACATCGGAAGTGATCCCGAAATCATCCGCTATCTGGCGATAGATCTCCATGTAACGCGCAGCTACATCATGGTTATATGTCACGGAAGCCGCCGCCGCTTCACGATCTTCATAATTCACGAAGATATCGATCTTGCCGCGGGCGACCGCATTTTTCATATAGTTTCGGATATCTGCCTCAAACGGATTAAAGCGTTTGGACATCTTTACGGACAGATCCAGATATCTGTGGTTCACGGATTTCATTTCAACCGTGATCTTTTTCTGCCCGTGCTGTACGGAGTAACGGCCGAAGCCGGTCATACTGTGTATCTTCTGTGCCATGTTTTGCTCCTGCTGAACATTATCTGTAAAATTATATATGAATCTGGCATTTCCGTCAAACCCGTTCCAGGTCTTCCGGGATCTTCGGAGTGACATTGACCGAGTAATTCGTGTGATAGATCACATAACCGGGCCGTGCATGGGGTACTTTTTTCAATTCACGGCGCTGTACATAGTCCACTTCTACTTTTTCCTGCGAATGCGCCGAGGAATAATGTGCCGCCAGCGCCGCCGCTTTCAGAAAGATCTCATCCGGCAGCTCACGTCCTTCGGATTTTACGATCACATGAGAACCTGCGGCCTGCTTGGCATGAAACCACCAGTCACTGCCGTTCGCGAGGCGGAACGTAACCTCCTCGTTTTGAAAATTATTTTTCCCGACATAAAAATGAAAACCGTCGGAGGAAATATAATGCAGCGGACCGCTTTTCTCCTGCCTCTTTTTACTTTTGGTGTTCGACGCCTTTAACTTTATCCTTGTTTTTCCCATTTTGACATGTCTTGGTCGTCCGTCTCGGAACTTTCCAAAGAAGCCGCAATGGATTCCAGATGTTCGATCTCTGCCTCAGACTGCTGCAGCTGCGGAACAACAGCCTCTGCTGTTCGTTTTAATTTTCCGTAACGGGCAAAATACTTCTTTGAATTCTCGGATGCGGTAAGCCTCGGATCAAGCGGAATCTCGATCTCTTCATCCGTATAATAATTCAGGCAGGTCAGGCTCTTTTCACCGCCCTGAAGGCTATAGCCGTAGGTGTTCAGCAGCTCTCCCCAGATACGGAACTGTTCTTTTTTTTGCGTGTCCGCCAATTGCTTTCTCTGAAGATCCGCTTTCTTAACCGCCCGTTCAAGCCTGATCCTGACGATCTGCCGCAGGTCGGCCGTGCGCTGCGACGTGCGTACTGCCTTTCCTTTCTCGCTGTAGTAAGCCTCGATCAGAACGCTTATACCGGAGAATGAAACGGTTTTGCGGCCTTCATACAATTTCATCTCTACTGCGGAAAATTCCTTCGGAGTATCGCCCTCATACAGGATGACCGGCGAAAAACGCCCGGCACGTACATCATCCGCCAGAGCGTTCAAGGTCTGAAACAAAACCTCCATATCGGATTCCGAGTAAGAAGAAGCCGGCATCGAAGAATCCAAACCTGCCCGCGCGCATAATTCCTCACTCATCTGCGGACTGATGCCCGTCAGCCCGCGGTTCAGCGCTTTTGCAAGAGGTGTCGGCTGCTGAGCCACGTGTTCCCGAAAGATCTCTTCCGTCAGCTGCAATGTATCTGCCTGATCGCGTGTATTTAACGCAAAATAGGTTTTACCGGGAAGTACTTCACGAAGCGAGCTGACATTAGCGGGAACGCGCTTGATGCTGTCCAGGACAACACCCTCTTCATCTACCAGGATGATATTCGAGTGTTTGCCCATCAGTTCGATGATCAAATGTTTCCGTGCCGGATCGCCTAGTTCGTTTCGATGTTCGATCTCCAGATCCAGAATGCGGTCCAGCCCGTTTTGCTTTACAGACAGTATGCGTCCGTTGGAAAGATATTTACGCAGCAGCATACAAAACACAGGTGCAGTCATCGGCGATGCCGTGTTTGTCTGAGTCAGACAGACCAGCGGCAGGCCTGCGTTTGCAGAGAGCCGCAACCGATGATTTCCCGAATCCGAACGGACCAGGATCAAAAGCTCATCCTTTTCGGGCTGAGAGATCCTGGAGATCCTGCCGCCTGTCAGGCAGCTGTTCAGTTCGGCGGCTAATGCCGCAACCGTGATACCGTCAAATGCCATGATCGATTGATTGGAATACTCGTTTTAGTGAGCGATCACCGAGAAATACAGCAGGATCACAATACCGATGATGATCCGATAAATTCCGAAGGGTTTGAAATCATGCGTTCGGATAAAGTTCATCAGGAAGCGGATCGCCGCGACCGAAACCAGGAACGAGACCACCATGCCGACGAGCAGGATGGCCAGCTCACTGTGCGAAAAATGAAGTCCGAATTCATGGATCTTCAAAAGGCTCGCGCCGGCCATGATGGGTACGGACAGATAAAATGAGAACTCTGCGGCAGCTGACCGGCATACGCCCAAAAGCATGGCGCCGATGATGGTAACTCCGGAGCGAGAGGTACCTGGCACCAAAGCCAGCATCTGAAAACAGCCGATCAGAAATGCCCCGACATAGGACAGTTCTCCGACATCATTGACGTAGAAATTCCGATCTTTATTGAAACGTTCGACCAGAATAAAGATCACGCCGTATACGATCAGGCAGACGGCTACGACCGTGGTTCCCGATAGATGTTCATCAAAGAAGTCATTCAGAAGGAAACCCGCGATTCCGGCAGGAATACAGCCGATGATCACTTTCAGCCAATTCTGCCAGATCTTCTTTTTTTCACGGTCCGTCAAATAGCTGGAAAACGGCCACATTTTGCGGAAGAAGCTAACAATGACCGCCAGAATGGCACCGAGCTGGATGACGACCAGAAACATGCTGAAGAACTCTTCCGATGTGTTCAGCGGAAGAAGGTCATTTAATAAGATCAGGTGTCCCGTACTGCTGACGGGAAGCCACTCGGTGATGCCTTCTACGATTCCGAATACAACGGATTTGATGATCTCGATAAAGCTCATAGAGCCTCCTTATGGTTTGTTCTTATATATTTTCGATCTGCCAATCGATCGGCTTCTGCCCGTGCGACTGCAGAAAATCATTTGCCTGGCTGAAATGCCGACAGCCGAAAAACCCGCGCGAAGCGGACAGCGGGCTGGGATGCGGCGCCTTCAAAATGAGGTGTTTCGGGTTGGTCAAAAGACTCTCTTTTTCCTGCGCGTTCCTGCCCCAGAGCATACAGACCAGCGGGCGATCCTGTGCGTTTACAGCTCGGATGACAGCGTCCGTAAACTGTTCCCACCCGATCCCGCGGTGCGAATTGGCCTGATGAGCCCGCACCGTGAGTACTGCATTTAATAGTAAAACCCCTTCCGCAGCCCACTT
>CAYLPO010000069.1:0-7650 GCA_964385575.1 uncultured Lachnospiraceae bacterium
GATTCGGTGATTCGCAAATGGATTCGCGCCGGCGCTTCCGGTTTTAGACTGGATGCGCGGCGGCGTGAAGGCGTTGGGCGATTCACGCACGGAAAATCTCGCGCGGATGAGCGCGGCCGGCATTGACATCGAGAAGTGGCTCATTCGCATGCCGCAGATCAGCCGGGCCGAAGAATGCGTGCGCACCGCGGATGTCTCTCTGAACTCGGAGGAGGAGACCATCCGCGCGCTGAGCGACGCGTGGGTGCGCGTGCAGGCGGCGCAGGAAGCGGAGCGCGCGGGCAATGCCTCCGCCTCGGAACAGCCCGGCGGCTCCCGGGCAGTCCGCGAGGGCGCCCCGCACGGCATCGTCCTGATGCACGATCTCGGAGACCTGCGTGAAGGCTGGGTCGACTATGACGGACTTGCCCGTGCCGCGGAACTGGTGCGCAGCCTGCCCGGGCTGGAGCTGAAGGGTATCGGTACGAACCTCACGTGTTTCAACTTCGTACATCCCGACACGGAGAAGCTCACGCAGCTTGCGGATGCCGCGAGAAGCCTGGGTGCGGACACTTACGTCAGCGGCGGGAACTCCGCGACCCTGGACCTCATGCTGAAGGGAGGGATCCCTTCCGGTGTGAATCTGCTGCGTCTGGGCGAATCGCTCCTGTTCGGCCGCGAGCGTGCGCACTATGCGTATCTGCCCGGAACCCGGAACGACGCGTTCATTCTGCGGGCGGAGATCATTGAACTGAAAGAGAAACCCAGCATGCCCTGGGGCACGTTCGGTGTCGACAGCTACGGCCGGGCGCCGGAGCACCATGACCGCGGCGTCCGCCGCCGCGCCATCTGCGCGCTGGGACGTCAGGATGCGGACTTTGAGACCCTCTGGACCGTGGATCCGGGCGTGGAGATTTTGGGCGCGTCGAGCGATCACCTGATGGTGGATGTGACGGTCGCGGAGCAGGAATACCACATGGGCGATATCGTTGAGCTGCGCTGCGGGTATTATGCCTTGCTGCGCGCGTATAATTCCGACTATGTTGCAAAGCGGTATCTGTAGAAGCTCCGCCGAAGGCCGAACAGACATATTGCCCTAAAATAATTAAAAAATGCTTTTAAAAAACATCAGGATTCTCGTAAAAACTCATGTACGAAAGTCCTGATTTTTGTTAGTATATGGATATGTTTCCAAAGTGTTTCCAATCGACCGGTCAGGCAAAGCAGTATCGGGGCCTGTAACACTTCAGAGGAGATCATTACATGAAAATTTTGGAAGAGCGGATACGGAAGGACGGCCTCATTTTGGATGGAGGAAACGTTCTGAAGGTAGACGCTTTTTTGAATCATCAGATGGACGTGGCACTGTTCGGCGAGATGGCGGAGGAGTGGAAGCGTCTGTTTGCCGGTGAGCGGATCACGAAGATCCTGACCATTGAGGCCTCCGGCATCGGGATGGCCTGTATTGCGGCGGAGCGTTTCGGGGTGCCTGTGGTCTTCGCGAAGAAGACGAAGACGAAAAATATCGCGGGCGAGGTCTATACGACGAAGGTCGCATCTTTCACACACGGAACGGTTTATGACGTGATCGTCTCGAAACGTTTTCTGACCCCGGAAGATCACGTCCTGATCATTGACGACTTTCTGGCGAACGGCGCCGCCCTCGAGGGACTGATCGACATTGTACAGCAGGCGGGCGCGACCGTGGCGGGCGCGGGCATCGCCATCGAAAAGGCGTTCCAGCCCGGCGGCGAGCGGATCCGCTCGAAAGGCGTACGCGTGGAGTCACTGGCCCGCATCCAATCCATGTCTGAAGACGGTATCGTTTTCATATAAAAGCTTTTTGTTTCACAAGAACACAAGGAGGATAAGGAATGAAAAAGCGTATCTTTGCACTTCTGCTGGCGTGCACCATGGTCTTGGGCCTGGCTGCCTGCGGAGGCAGTGACGGCGGTTCTTCCGACGGCGGCGCAGCCGATGCCGGAAGTGCAGCGGTGGATGACGGCGGCGCGGCCCCCGCAGCTTCTGCGGACGGCGCGACCGACCTGGCGGACCTGACCGTGGGTGCCATTTACATTAACGGTAAGAATGACACCGCCGGCTACACTTTCCAGCACTCGAACGGCATCGTGACCGCGATGCAGAACCTGGGCATGGATCCGGAGAGCCAGCTGTTCGTGATCGACTACGTCGAGGAAGATTACGATGCGGTCTGCCAGGCCATCGATACCCTGGTCGGCGAGGGCTGCGACATCATCTTCGGTATCTCGTTCGGCTATCTGGACGCGTTTAATGATAAGGCTGAGGAATATCCGGATGTCATTTTCTCGCACGCGACCGGCTACCTGTGCAATGACACGAACTTCAACAACTACTTCGGCCGCGCCTACCAGGCCCGTTTCCTGGCCGGCATCGTGGCGGGCCTGAAGAGCCTGGAAGAGGGCAATAACAACATCGGTTATGTCGCCGCGTTCGGAACCGAGTACGCCGAGACCGCTTCCGGCATCAACGGCTTCGCCATGGGCGCCCTGTCCGTGAACCCGGATGCGACCATCTACGTGAAGGAGCTCGGCGCCTGGGGCGATGAGCCGAACGAGTACGCGTTTGCCGAAGAGCTGATCAACAGCTACAACTGCTGCGTCATTTCGCAGCACTGCGACTCCGCGCAGGCCATGCTGGCGGCGCAGGATCTGGGCGTTTACGGCTGCGGCTATAACAGTGACATGAGCATTGACGCTCCTGAGGCTGTTCTGACCAGCGCCGTGTGGCACTGGGATGTGTATTACCAGACTGCCATCGAGGCGGCTGCTGCCTGCGGCGGTGATGCTTCCCAGTTCGTGACCCAGATGGGCGGCCCCGCTTACTATGCGGGCCTGGCCGAGGGCTTCGTCGGTTACGCGCCTCTGAACGAGGCCATCTGTCCCGCGAACGCGCAGGCATTCGTGGATGCAGCGGAAGAGCTGATGATCTCCGGTGAGTGGGATGTGTTCAGCGGCACCGCGCTTTCCTTCGAGGAGGCTGAGGACGGCACCGTGACGGCTGTGCTGACCCCTGCGGATCTCGTGGACAATGCGGGCAATGTCATCGTTGAGGCCGGCGGCCCCAGCGTGGAAGATTCCGTGATCACCGGAACCATGGATTGGTTCGTGGCGGGCGTCCAGGACGTCGCCGGCTGATCGGAATGAACGGATAATTTGCGGATCCGGGACCCGGACCGGGAGTTCCTCGGCCCGGGTCTCTTTCCTGACAGAACGCGCGTACGAACTGCCCGCGTAATAATCGGGCGGGGTATGATCCGGCGAGCGCGCGTTCCGCGAGGAAAGAACGAAACGGTTCGAAGAAGGGAGAACGCATGCCTCAGGAAAACTTAGTGGAGATGCACGGCATCTCGAAGGCATTCGGAAACAAGATCGCGAATGCGCGTGTGGAGCTCACCCTGAGAAAAGGTGAGATCCTTTCGCTGCTAGGCGAAAATGGCTCCGGCAAGACGACGCTCGTGAACATGCTCGCGGGTATCTACGCGCCGGATGCGGGAACCATCTGCATTGACGGAAAAGAAGTCCAGATCAAGTCCCCGGAGGACGCGAAACGGCTGGGGATCGGCATGGTCCATCAGCATTCGAAGCTGGTGGAGGCCTTTGATGCGGCGGATAATATCACGATCGGCGCGGAAAAGGGCGGCTTCTTTCTGAAGAAGGACCGCTATAAAAAGATCGAGGAGCTGTGCGGACGCTTCGGGTTCAACATTGACCTGCGGAAAAAAGTCCATAACATGTCTGTCTCCGAGAAGCAGACGCTGGAGATCGTGAAAGTCCTCTATTACGGTGCGAGGATCATCATTCTGGACGAGCCCACCGCGGTCCTCACGGTTCAGGAGATCCGGAAGCTGTTTGACGTCCTGCGCCGGATGCGCGAGGAAGGTCACTCGATCATCATCATCACACATAAGCTGAACGAGGTCATGGAGATCTCGGACCGCGTGAGCATCCTGCGAAAAGGCGAGTATATCACCACGGTGAACACCGCGGAGACGAACGAGCAGGAGCTGACCGAGTGGATGGTCGGACAGAAGGTGGACTTAAACATTGACCACCCCATCTCCGAGACCACGGTCCCGCTGCTGGAGATCCGCGATCTGACTGTCCTG
Organism: uncultured Lachnospiraceae bacterium; assembly: GCA_964385575.1. Classification (GTDB taxonomy): domain Bacteria; phylum Bacillota; class Clostridia; order Lachnospirales; family Lachnospiraceae; genus RGIG5636. Next base: position 4,127 of record CAYLPO010000069.1, read on the forward strand.
TCCGACGAGGGCAATGCCGCGATCGACGGCTTGAACTTCTACATCCGCGGCGGCGAGATCCTGGGTGTGGCGGGCATAGCTGGCTGCGGCCAGCGCGAGCTGTGCGAGGCCATCGCAGGTCTGCGGCCGGTTAAGTCGGGCGCGATCGTGCATCAGGGCGAGAATATCGTGGGGATGACGCCGAAGCAGATCCTGGACAAGGGCATTGCGATGTCGTTTATCCCGGAGGATCGCCTGGGCATGGGCCTGGTTCCGTCGATGTCCATCTCGGACAACATGCTTCTGAAGACCTATCAGGATGCACCCGGCCCTTTCGTGGACCGGAAGCAGGGATTGAAAGACGCGGAGGAGGTCATCGAGCGGCTGGGCGTGGCCACACAGGGCCCGTTCGAGCCGGTGCGCCGGCTTTCCGGCGGCAACGTCCAGAAAGTCCTGCTGGGCCGCGAGATCAAGGGAGAGCCGAACGTCATTGTGACGGCGTATCCGGTGCGCGGTCTGGATATTAACTCCTCGTATCAGATCTATGACATCCTGAACCAGCAGAAGATGAAGGGCGTCGGCATCCTGTTCGTCGGCGAGGACCTCGACATCATGCTGGAACTGTGCGATAAGATCATGGTCCTTTGCCACAGCAAGGTCATGGGCGTCGTGAACGCGAACCACACCACGAAGGAAGAGTTGGGTCTGATGATGACCGGGTCGCTCGACCTGACGGAGAAGGATGCGTCGAAACCGTACGGCATCGCCCGCGACACGCAGATCGACGAGGCGACGCTCGAAGCGGTCGAGGCCGCGAAGGACGTCCGTGAGGCGGAAGCCGCACTGGCGGAGGCGGAAGAACAGGTCGCGGCGGCCAGAGAGGCCGCGGAGGCCGCCAGGGAAGCCGCGAAGGCGGCGGCGGAGGCCGCCCGCTCCGCGGAAAACGCGAAAGGAGGTGAGTGATCGTGCCGTTCCATGTGATCAAGCGTGACAGCTGCCCCCTGAGCAAAAAGATCCTTTATTACGTGATCGCGATCGTGATCGCGCTGCTGATCGGCGCCGCGATCCTGGCCGCGATCGGCGTGAATCCCCTGTCCTACTATTTCAACATGGCCACGATGGGCATGGTCGGAAACCGCATCGCCTATAAGGCGTTCGAGAACTACCTGAAGGTGTTCGTCCCGCTGGTGCTGACCTCGGTGGCGCTCTCGTTTGCATTTAAGATGCGCTTCTGGAACATCGGCGGCGAGGGCCAGTTCATCATGGGATCGCTGGCCGCGGCGTTCGTCGCGTTCAAGTTCGGACCCGTGCTGCCGCAGGCTCTGACCCTGCTGCTGATGTGCGTGGGCGCGGTCGTCGTCGCGGGCGTGTACGGCTGCTTCGTCGCGGCGCTGAAGGTGAAGTTCGGGACGAATGAGACGCTGCTGACGCTGATGTTGAACTACATCGCGCTGTACATCATCATCTATTTCGCGACTACCGCGGGCGACTGGAACATCTTCCTGAACCCGAACTCGGCGCGGACGACGTTCGGCAGCTTCGCGGAATACGCGAGCTGGCCCGGCATTCCCATCGGGCGGTTCACGCTGAACATCTGCGTGATCTTTACGATCATCATCTGCATCATCGCTCACATTTATCTGAAGCGGACGAAGCACGGCTACGAGATCGCGGTCGTCGGCGACTCGCCGAACTCCGCGCGCTACGCCGGCATGAACGTCGGAAAGATCATCGTGCGGACCGTGTTCCTGTCCGCCGCGCTGATCGGCCTGGCGGCCGCGTTCAAGGTCGGAACCGCGGGCATCCTGTCCACGGCCATAACGGGAAATGTCGGCTGGACCGGCGTCATCGTGGCCTGGCTCGCGAAGCTGTCCACGGGCGGCATCTTCATCGTCTCCGCGCTGATCAGTATCCTGAACTACGGATCGACGGTCGCGGCCTCGACGTTCGGCGCGGTCGACGCGAACTTCGCGAACATGCTGCAGGGCATGATCCTGTTCGCGGTGCTGGTCGCGGACTTCTTCTGCCGGTTCCGCCTGGTGCGGACGGAGAAGGCAGCCCCGGCAGCCGCGGCGGTGAAGGCCGATGCGGCGGAAGCGGCGGAGATCCCGGAGGCACCCGCGGAAGCGGAGATCCCGGCGGACGCAGCGGAAGCGGCTGCGCAGGCAGGAGAGGAGGTATCAAATGAACAGTAGTTTTATCCTGATCACATTCCTCCATAACATTATCGTCTATAACATCCCGCTGCTGTACGGTACGGTCGGCGAGATCATGGTCGAGAAGTCCGGCAGCCTGAACCTCGGCGTCGAGGGTACCATGGCCGTGGGCGCCATGTTCGGCTACATTGCCGGCTGCCGTGCGAACTCGTTCCTGGTCGGCCTGATCGTGGCGTTTATCTCGGGAGCGCTGTGCGGTCTGATCTTCGCGGTGCTGACCGTGACCCTGCAGGCGAACCAGAACATCACCGGTCTGACGCTGACGACGTTCGGCCTCGGCGTGTTCTTCTTCGTCGGAAACGGCGTGAAAGCGGTCGAGTGGCCGGTGCTGCAGAATTTCGAGTCGATGGTGCGCGGCTTTGCGGACATCGAGATACCGGGACTCTCGCAGATCCCCGGACTCGGACGGATCCTCTTCTCGCAGAACTCGATGGTGTATATGGGCATCATCATTGCCGTTCTGGTATGGATCTACCTGCGCCACACGCGCATCGGCCTGCGCACGCGTGCGATCGGCGAGAACCCCGCGGCGGCGGATTCGGTCGGCATCAACATCGTGCGGTATAAGTATCTGAACATCATGGTCGGCAGCGGCATCATGGGCCTCGGCGGACTGTACATGGGCCTGAACCTGAACGGCTCGCTTTCCTCGACGGTCTGGACGAACGGCTACGGCTGGATCGCGGTCGCGCTGGTCATCTTCGCGAACTGGAGCCCGATCGTGGCGCTGCTGGGCACGTTCATTTTCGGTTTCTTCAACACCCTGCAGGTCTCGGGCACCTCGCTCGCGGCCGCGTTCCCGGGGCTCCTGGGATGGCTGTCGAAGATCCCGACGCAGCTTTATCAGGCGCTGCCGTTCGTGATCACCGCGGTCGTGCTGATCGTGACCTCGATGAAGAAGTCAAAGAGTACCGGGCAGCCTCAGGCGCTGGGATTGAATTATTTCCGCGAGGAGCGGTGATAAGCATAAAAGGGAGGATAGAAATGAAAAAGTTTTTGATCGGAATCATTGCGGCCGCGATGACGGCGGCGCTTCTGGCGGGCTGCGGCTCGGGCGGAGCGTCCGGCGGCGGTGCGGAGACCGCTGCACCTGCGGAAACGGCCGGACCTGCGGAGACCGACGCGCCTGCCGAGGCGGAACCGGCACCGGACAGCGGAGCGTCGATCGCGGCGAACGAGTTTACGTTCGACGGGCATGACGTCACGGTGGCCGTGGATATCAGCTGCGGCTGGGGCGTGGAATTCGGCGAGAACGCCACGTATATTTACGACGAGCCGAACGACGGGACGGAGGAGGCGGCCGCCTATGCCGTCTATATGACCCAGGAA
>CAYLPO010000070.1:0-7562 GCA_964385575.1 uncultured Lachnospiraceae bacterium
GCAGCTGTCCTGGTTTTCCATGCGCTGTCTGGGAACGAAAGCGTGCAATGACAAGTGCCTCAACGCCTGCGCGAAGGGCGCCCTCGAATACGGGAAGACCCGCGTGGACGGGACTGCTTTGGATTTGAACCCCGGCGCGGATCCCGCCGACTTTACGCTGCAGCTGGTGCACGTGAAGCGGGATCTGTGCGACAACTGCGGGGACTGCGCGAAGATCTGTCGGGCGAAGGCGCTGGAGCTGACCGGGACGGATTACACGGTCGACGAGCTGGTGCGGATGATGAAGAAAGACAAGCAGTTTTTCGACCGTACCGGCGGCGGGGTCACGGTGTCGGGCGGTGAGGCGTTGTCCCAGCCGGAGTTCACGCTGGAATTGCTGAAAGCGCTGAAGGACCGCGGCTACCACACCGCTCTGGATACCACCGGCTTCGCCCCCTGGACGGTTGTGGAAAAGGTCCTGCCCTATGTGGACATCTTCCTGTTGGATCTGAAGCACATGGACAATGCCGTACATCAGGCGGTCGTGAAAGTCCCGAACGGGATCATCCTCGAGAACGCGCGGAAGATCGCGGCGGCCGGCGGAAAGTTCCAGATACGTGTCCCGATTATCCCGGGGTTCAATGCGAATGAGGAGAACATGCGGAAGACCGCAGAGTTCTGCGTGGGGCTCGGGGAAAGCGTTGAAGTCGTTCAGCTTTTGCCTTATCATAATCTGGGAGTCGCGAAATACGCGCGCATCGGAGATGATAAGGTCTATGAGGCCACGCCTCCCACGGATGAGTTCATGGAGCGCATGAAGGAGATCTGCGAGAGTTACGGCCTGAATACCATTATTCATTAAGCGGACCGCCCCGGCGGCCGCAGGAGATCGCGCCCGGCAGCCCCGGGCGCGTTTTTAACAGGAGGAATGTATGAAGAAAGATTGTCCTTACCCGCATCTGTTCGAGCCGATCCGGCTGGGGAACCAGCTGTTCCGGAACCGGATCTTCGCCTCGCCGACCGGCTATCAGAACGTGCACGGCGACGGCCATGCGAATGAGGGCGCGGCGGCCTACTACGGCAGGCGCGCGCGCGGCGGCGCGGCCAGCGTCGCGACGTTTGAGTGCATCGTGGACGGCGAGTTCGGCAAAGGCGGAGAGAAGCACATTGCCATGGACACCCCGCATGTAGACATGGATATGGCGCGCATCGCAGCGGCCATCCATGACGGCGGCGCGGTGCCTACCATGGAACTGCAGCACACGGGTATGTTTGCGAACCGCGATCTGGGGATGTTCGGCGCGCAGGCGCGCGGTGTAGCCTACGGTCCGGTCGCCTGCGAGCTGCAGGGCCGCGAGATCCTGCCCATGGATGAGGCGTTCATCGAGCGCACCATTCAGAAATACGTGGACGCGGCGCTTTTGGCAAAGCGCGTGGGCTTCGGCTCCATCCTGATCCATGCGGGTCACGGCTGGATGCTGCACCAGTTCCTGTCGCCGATCACGAACACCCGCACGGATAAGTGGGGCGGCCCGGAGATCGAGAATCGCGCCAGACTGCTCGTGAGCATCTGCGACGCGATCCACCGCGCGCTGGGCCCGGGCTTCCCGATCGAGGTCCGCATCAGCGGTTCGGAGTGCTACGAGGGCGGCTATGACATCGAGAACGGCATCGCGATCGCGAAGCAGATCGAGGATCACTGCCAGCTGATCCATGTCTCCGCCGGAAACCATGAGGTGGATGAAGTCTTTACGGTCACGCATCCCTCGCTGTTCCAGCCCGACGGGGTCAATGTCAAGTATGCGGCCGAGATCAAGAAGCATGTAAAGACCCCGGTGGCGACCATCGGCGCACTGTCGGATCCGGAGCTGATGGAGGAGATCATCGCGACCGGGCAGGCCGACGTGGTCGAGGCGGGCCGCGAGTTCATCTGTGAGCCCGACTTCCCGATCCTGTTCCGGACCGGGCGTGAGAAAGAGGCGAAGCGCTGCCTGCGCTGCCTGTCCTGCTTCTCGAGCGAGCTGACCAACGGCGAGCCGTACTGCGCGATCAATCCCTTAAGCGGCCGCGAGCTCGACACGCTCTACGAGGCGCCGCTTGCGAAAGTGAAAAAGAAAGTTCTGGTGGCCGGCGGCGGCCCCGGCGGCATGGAGGCGGCGCTCGACTGCGCGGAGCGTGGACACGAGGTCATCCTCTGCGAGAAGAAGGACCGCCTGGGCGGCGTGCTGCGCTGCGAGGAGAAGGTCGCGTTTAAGAAGAACCTGGATTACTATCTGGACCAGCAGGCCGCGAAGGTGCAGGCGCACCCGAACATTGACTGCCGCCTGAATACCGCGGTCACGCCGGAGCTGGCGGAGGAGATCGGAGCGGATGTTATCATCTGCGCGATCGGCGCGGAGGCCGCGAAGCCGCGGATCACCGGCATTGACGAGGCGAACGTCCTGTCTGCGCAGGACGCGTATGTCAGCGTGGAACAGCTGGGACAGAAGGTCGTGATTCTGGGCGCGGGCCTGGTCGGCATCGAGCTGGCGCTGCACCTGATCGACTGCGGGAAACAGGTCGAGCTCGTCGAGATGACCGATCACATGGCGGACGGCGGGAACTTCCTGCACATGTCCGGTGTGCGCGTCGAGATCGCGAAGAAGAACGTTCAGATCCATTACCTGACCGCGGCGAAGGAGATCGTGGCGGACGGCGTCGTCTGCGAGGGCCCGGACGGCGAGGTGAAGTACGCGGCGGATACCGTGGTCTACGCGGTCGGCCAGCGGCCGAAGCAGGACGAGGCCATTGCCCTGAACTACTGCGCGCCCGAGATCTACTATCTCGGCGACTGCGTGACCCCGAAGAACCTGACCGAGGCGACAACCGCGGGCTTCATGGCGGCGAAGAACATCGGACGGATCTGAGGCACGGGAATATGCAGCGTGTTGCGTAAATTAGTGTTTTCTATCGTGCGGTGGTTGTGTTATACTTTCAGAAGTATGACCGCCGTGTCTGCACGGCTGAACCGGTTACAGTTCATTGCAAATCTGAAACAGGGAGAAAAATTATGTACGAGAAACTTTTTGAGAGCATCAAGATCGGTACGATGGAGGTCCCGAACCGCATCGTCATGACCGCCATGGGCAACCATGCGGCGAACCCTGACTTCACCCACCGAACTCGACGCGAAGTTCTACGGCGCGCGCGCCAAGGGCGGCGTGGGTCTGGTCATCACCGAGTGCCTGATCGTGGACGAGCTGAACGGCAGAGGTAATAACGCGCAGATGTCCTGCGACGGCGACAAGTACATCCCCGGCCTGAAGAAGGTCGCGGACGAAGTGCACAAGTATGGCATGAAGATCTGCGGCCAGATCTATCACCCGGGTCGTCAGGGCATCGCGGTCGTGAACGGCGTTGAGTCCATGCCCAGTGCCTCCCAGACCGAGTGCCAGTGCGTGCATCAGCCTACGCACGAGATGACGCAGGAAGAGATCGACCGCGTGATCGGCAAGTTCGCGCAGGCCGCCCGCGTCCTGAAGGATGCCGGCTGGGATGCCGTCGAGCTTCACGGTGCGCACGGTTACATGATCGGCCAGTTCCTGAGCCCCTACACGAATAAGAGAACGGATAAGTACGGCGGATCCTTCGAGAACCGCATGCGTTTCCTGGACGAGATCATCGAGGCGGTCCGTAAGGAAGTCGGCCCTGATTTCCCGGTGCTGCTTCGTTACTCCGCGGATGAGCACATGGAGTATGCGGGTCAGCCCGAGGACGGCCTGCACACCGCGGACGGCTTGGAGATCGGTAAGTATTTCGAGAGCAAGGTCGACGCGCTGGATGTCTCCGCCGGTATCTATGAGACCATGAACACCGCCTGGGAGCCGGTCGGCTTTGATCAGGGCTGGAAGATCGAGACTCCCGCAGCTGTGAAGGCTGCCGTGAAGTCGATCCCGGTCATCGGTGTCGGCGTCATCCGCGATCCCGCTTACGCAGAGTCGCTGATCGCCGAGGGTAAGGTCGACATGATCGGTTCCGCGAGAACGTTCCTGGCGGATCCCGAGTGGGGCAACAAGGCTCGTGAGGGCCGTGAGAAGGAGATCAGAAAGTGCATCTCCTGCCTGTACTGCATGGAGACCCTGATGAGCTGCGACATGACCGGCGAGCACATGGGCTGCTCCATCAACTTCGAGGGTCTGCGCGAGGATCAGTATGACCTCGAGAAGCTGCCGAAGGATGGAAATGGCAGAGTTGTGGCGGTCATCGGTGCCGGTCCTGCGGGCATGGAGGCTGCGAGAGTCGCTGCGACCCGCGGCTTCAAGGTCGTCCTGTTCGAGAAGCAGGGTGAGGTCGGCGGACAGATCGTCCTGGCGTCCAAGCCTCCGAAGAAGGAGAAGACCTACTGGCTGGTCGAGTACCTGAAGAACATGATGCACGTGCTGGGCGTGGAAGTTCGCCTGAACTGCGCGCCGACCATCGAGGATCTGAAGGCGCTGAACCCTTACGCGGTCATCGTGTCGCAGGGCTCCGTCCCCGTGATGCCGAAGTCCATCCCCGGCCTGGACGGCGAGAACGTCTACACGCCTGTGGATATCCTGAGCGGTGCTGTGCAGCTGCGTGATAAGAACGTCGGCGTGATCGGTTCCGGTATGACCGGTCTGGAAATGTCCGAGATGCTGGCGGATCAGGGCAATAAGATCACCCTGTTCGAGATGATGGACGACATCGGACCCGGAATCTTCTTCCAGAACATGATCGATGTCATGAAGCGCTTCATGCCTCACGAGCCGGTCCTGCTTCCGAAGCATAAGCTGCTGAAGATCGAAGGAACCACCGCGACGTTCGAGGATATGGCGAACGAGAAGGAAGTCTCCTACGACTTCGACGTGATCGTCGTTTCGCTCGGAACCCGCTCGAACACGGAGCTGGCCGAGGAGATCAAGGCGAACTTCGACAAGGTCACCTTCGTCGGTGATGCGCTGAAGGCCGGCCGTATCGAGCCTGCCATCCGCACCGGTTATCTGGCAGCGGCGGAGCTGTAATATTTGTCGACGTAAAGAATTGTAATGTTTGCCGGCCGTTGCCGAACTCTCGGCCGCGGCCGGCATTGTTTTTGAAACGGTTGTTGAAATTTGAAAGAAGGCGAATGACATGACTCTGAAGGAAAAGATCGATGCTCTGGTGGAACTGGAGTGGGGCGGCTTTCATAATGTCAAGAACGAGGGCGGCCAGGCCAGCTGCCAACGCGATGACGAGACATTTTACATCATGCGTTCGAGCCAGTTCTCGGTCTGGTCGGAGGAGATGATCGACAGCTACACGAACGATCTGCAGCGCGCCATCGCCGCGGGACGGAACCTGCCCGCGGAGAAGTACGCGTGGATGGAAGCCATCACGGCTCCGAAGAAGTTTGAGAAGCTGAAAGATCTGCTGCTGCAGCCCACGGATCTGGGCCTTCAGTTCATTGAGGAGATCACGAAGATCCAGACCGAATGGATGGAGGAGTACGCCGCGCAGTACCCTTACGTGGCGGCGGGGAACCGCTACATCCGCCAGAAGGACGCGCCGCCCTACGCGACTTCTTTCGAGACCTATACCTGGGGCGAGCTGCACACCTATTCGGAGCACACGCTGGCGCTGTACGCGAAGCGGGTCCTGGAGTATAAGCAGAACGGAGGGAACATGGTCACGGACATCATGCAGGCGACCGTGAAGCAGTACGGGTATGATGACCTGGCGGACTGCGAGGCGGCGACGAAGCGGCGGTATGAGTGATCTTGCTTCCCCGATGGTGAATACGAAACGGTAAATACGGAATTGAAAGGCCTCCCGGCCGGTGCTTCGCGCATCGTGTCGGGAGGCTTTTTCAGTTCATGGTTTTGTTCTGTGAAGGGTTTTGCCCGCCTGCTCAGCCGAACGGATTATGCTTCAGCCGCTCCTCCATGTCCTTCATGATCTCGGGAATGCTGATGTTTTGCGGGCAGATCGCGGCGCAGGCGCCGCAGCCGACGCAACGCCGGGGATCCATGGAGGAGTCCGCCTGATCCGGGGTGTAGAACGCGATAACGTCGCCGTTTTTCACGCCGTTGTATGCTGCAATGATTCCGGGGATGTTCAGCTCCATCGGGCAGCCCTCCGTGCAGTAGCGGCAGGCTGTGCAGGGAACCAGCGACAGCATGGACTCCGCAATCTCGGAGAGCAGCGCTTTTTCTTCTTCATTGACCGGGTTTGGCGCTTCGAATGTCTCGACGTTTTCAATGATCTGGTCCAATGCTGTCATGCCCGACAGCACGACTGCCACCTCGGGGATGGCCTGCAGCCAGCGGAGCGCCCAGCGCGCGGGGGAGTCTCCGGGTCGGACCCCCTGAAGCTTTTTCGTCTGTTCTTCGGGAAGGTTTGCGAGCTTTCCGCCGCGCACGCCTTCCATCACCACGATCTTTAAGCCGTGCTTCCGGATCACTTCGACCTTTGACTTTGCATCCTGAAGGATCCAGTCGAGATAGTTCAGCTGGATCTGTACGAAATCAAAGACGCCTTCGTGCCGGGTCAGGAATTCGTCGATCGTCGCGGCTTTTTCCGCGTGCGAGCTGAAACCCAGATGGCGGATCTTTCCGAGTCGCTTCTGTTCCTGCACATATTCGATGACCCCGACCTCCGGATCTTCGTAGAGTGGGAGGGACTTTTCGCTGACATTGTGCAGCAGATAAAAATCGAAATAGTCGACCCGGCACCGCGACAACTGGTCGTGGAAGAGCGCATCAACGGTCGTGTCCGGCCGTCCGGCCAGCGCGCTGGTGAAGCCCATCACGCCGCCGCCTTTTTTCTTCATCATGTGGCCGGGAAACTTGCTGGCCAGATAAAAGCTGTCGCGGGGGTAATCCGCCAGCGCCTCGCCGATGAAAAGTTCGGACTGGCCGCCGTGATAGCGGTAGGCCGTGTCATAGTAGTTGATGCCGTGGCTCATCGCGTAGTCGATGATCTCCCGGGCTTTTTCGCGGTCAATGTGTTCTTCCTTTCCGTCGGTGGTGGGCAGCCGCATATTGCCCATGCCGAGCGCGGATACTTTGACGCCTGCGATCTCCTTGTAATACATGAAGGCCTCCTTTATTTAAATGAAGACCCGGAAGCCTGCGCCGATATCAGCGGGGCGGCAGTTTTCCGGGTCGTGTTTTTTTAAGTACGGGCCGCACTCAGTCCGCGGTCGCGCTCAGGCCCGAAGCCTGAGACGCGATCCCTCGCTTTTGCTCGGGACATACCCGCACCTCCGGTGCGCACATGCCATATCGCTGCGGCGTATCCCGATGGATACGCCTCCGCTTAAATAAAGTTCGGCGGCTGCTTCCTCATGATGCTCATGACCTTCTCGGCGATAATGATCCGGTACATCACATGCGGATCGTCGAACGAGATCCCGGTCAGCTCCTGGATGCGGTTGATCCGGTACTTCATCGTGTTATAGTGCAGGTGCATCTCCGCCGCGGAGTTCGTGATATCCTGGCGGTTATGGACGAACGAGAAGAGCGTCCCGGTCAGGTCGCTGCCCTTCGCGTGGTCGATCTCCTGCAGGATGCGCACGTCCTCGGGGATCAGCTCGTCGAGGCTGC
>CAYLPO010000071.1:0-7519 GCA_964385575.1 uncultured Lachnospiraceae bacterium
GCTTCCATCAAGGAACTGGCGGAGATCGCCCAGAAGAATGATCTTGAAATGATCCTTTCCGTTTCCATGGATGAGATCGATCTTCCCGCGGGCGTCACGCCTTTCGTGGAAATCGCACTCTAAATACCGGTATTTGCCCGTAATAAACCGGCATAAAACGTCTGGACAGTTCGATGGCAGGAGACAGAGCCGCGAGATCAGGTAATATTTACCGTTATCGAAGGAGATCGAGATTTAATATCGGTCTCCTTATTTTCCTGATTATTTTTATTTACTTGATGATCTTTGTGATCCGTTACCTGACCAGTGATACCATACGGATCTATGAGGTACAGGACGGCACGATGTCTTCCTCCTCAAACTATACCGGACTGATCCTTCGCGATGAGCAGATCTGTTCCGCTTCGGAAAGCGGATACCTGAATTATTATGCTCCGGACGGGACCCGGGTCTCCGTGGGATCACTCATGTATACCATCGACGAGACCGGGCGCATGGCTGAGATGCTGCGTGATCTGGAAACCGGAAACGATGTCGTTTCCAATGACACGATTCATAACATCCGGGGACAGCTGTCCGCATTCAGCAGCAGTTATGATCCCACAGCTTTTTCAAACGTCTATTCTCAGGGGACCCGCATCAACCAATCGCTGGGAACGGGGATCAGTGAAGAAACACTGAATACCCTGATCGAATCTTCGGAAGAAAACCTCAACTTCTCGCGTAATTATTCGGAGCAATCCGGTGTAGTCACTTTCCGCACCGACGGCTATGAAGCATACACGCCTTCAGACGTTACCGAAGAACTGCTGGACGCCGGCAGTTATTCGCAGACGGTCTATGCGCCGGGAGATCTGATCGAATCCGGGAGTCCGGTCTGTAAGATCATTACGAACGAAGAGTGGGATATTGTGATCCCCATTTCTTCCGAAGACGCGGTGGCGTTGGAAGATGATTCCATTGTTTCCATCACATTTAATGATACGAAGATCACGGTGAACGCCGAATACAGCACTGTGATCGGCGCCGACGGTGAAGTATATGCGAGACTTCACCTGTACAAATACATGATTCGTTACTGCGATCGGCGCTATGTGGATATTACATTGAATATCCCCGGCGCAACCGGACTGAAGATCCCGACGACGAGCGTTGTGACGAGGGATCTGTTCGTCATACCCACCGAGTATTTGATCACAAACACCACGACCGATGACGAAGGAAACCAGAGAACTTCTGAGGTCTTTCGCGTTCAGACCTATGATGATGCCGGAAATATGAGTGTAACGGATGTCGAGGCCGGCATCTTCCTCGAACGAGACGGTCTGTATTATGTGGGTACAGACAGTTTCAATGCAGGAGATGTACTGCAGAGCGCGGACGGCACGCAAACCTACACTGTATCTTCCACGCAACCACTGCAGGGCGTATATAACGTCAACCGCGGCTATGCGGTGTTCCGTCTGGTGGAGATACTGGCAGAGAATAACGAGTATTACATCGTTTCGGACAGTACGCCTTACGGTCTGTCTGTCTATGATCACATAATTCTGAACGCGACCCTTGCGGATGAGGACCAGATCCTGTTCAATTAAATGATCCGGACGTATGCTGCGTCTTTCATATGTTTTTGCCGGGATGCAGAAAAGATACATTTTTTATAGCATGACGTTTCATTTGCATGCGATTTAGACATTGACAGAAAAATCCGAAAATTCGATAATATTTTCAGATGTAATTTCGTTAAGGAAGGAATGCAGATATGGCTAAATTTATTGATAAGATCCTGGACTCCATGAAACTCACGGACGATACGGATTATCCTGAAGATGATTACATGTTCCCTCAGGAAGGCGAGGATGATTACGACGCACCTGCCGATCGGATGGATGATATCCCCGCGCCTGTTTCGCAGTCGATTCCGGAAGAAGAGCAGCCTACCTCTTTTACCCGTAAAAAAGCACGTCCTTCAAACCCCGTAGTGCCTATGCGCTCCGGCAGAGGAAATATGGAAGTCTGCATGATCAAACCCGTCTCCGTTGATGATGCCCGTGACATCTGCGACACCATTCTCAGCGGCCGTGCGGTAGTCATTAATCTGGAAGGCATTCATGTCGAAACTGCACAGCGGATCATTGATTTTACTTCCGGTGCATGTTATTCTCTGGGCGGAAACCTGCAGAAGATCTCGAATTATATCTTCATTGTAACCCCGAAGGCCATCGAGCTCTCCGGTGATTTCCAGGATATCCCCGCCGATGACAACATGTCTCTGAACCCGTTCGGGACAGATTATTAAGATTTATGACAAGTCATACTTTACAAGTTCAGGGGGCGGATTTTGCCCCCTATTTGATTCATATTCATAAGGATCTTTCAGACTTTTGCACATGTCTGAAAGCACTTCAGCATCCCGCAAAACGTGTCTGCATTGTGACAGACACGAATATCGGCCCGCTTTATGCGGAAACGATCTGTCAGGCTGTCGCAAAAGCCGGTTTTACACCTTTCGTTTATGCGTTTAAAGCCGGAGAAGAGCACAAAACACTGGATCAGATCCGTGCCCTGTACGGTTTTTTGATCGAACGGGAATTTGACAGGAAAGACCTGCTGATCGCTCTCGGCGGCGGCGTGACCGGAGATATGTGCGGCTTTGCGGCTGCAACGTATCTGCGCGGGATCGATTTTATACAGATACCGACTACTCTGCTTTCCATGGTGGATTCCAGTGTGGGCGGAAAGACCGGTGTCGATCTGGGCGGGTACAAAAACATGATCGGAGCTTTTCATCAGCCCCGCCTGGTATATATCGCGGTCAGTGTACTGGTAACACTTCCGACGCTCCAGTTTTCTTCCGGTATGGGAGAGGTGATCAAGCATGGTCTGATCCGCGATGCTGCTTATTTCCGGATGCTTGAAACGTCTTATTCGAATGCGCTTACAGGTGATCCGCAGACCCTTGCGGAGATCATATACCGGAGTGTCCGGATCAAGGCAGAGATCGTCGGACGGGATCCTCTGGAACAAAATGAACGTCGGCTTCTGAATTTCGGTCATACTGTGGGACACGCGATCGAAAAAGAGTCCGGCTTTACTCTGACACACGGACAGTGCGTCGCTTTCGGCTGTATCGCAGCTGCACGGATCAGCGCGGAACGCGGCTTATTACCTGTTCATGAGATTCCTGCTGTTCGAGCCCTTTTTAAAGCATACGGATTGTCAGACACGCTTCACGCATCCTTTGCGGAACCTAGCCGGATCCTGGATGCATTAAAGCATGACAAAAAGAAGCAGGGTGATACAGTCGCGTTTGTGCTTCTAAATCGGATCGGAGATGCATTTGTCTGCTCCGACGTTACTCCTGATGAGATCCTCTCAGGACTAAGCGAGATCCTGCAGTAAACGTTTTTCATTCAAATAAAAAGAAGGGGAACTATGCCGCTGATGCAGAATAAAGTCAGACATCGTATCTTATATCTGATCCTGGCAGTCTGCCTGATCATCTTTGATCAGATCACGAAAAAGATCGTACTTGCCCGCCTGGTCGGAAACCCGTTTGTTCTGATCGAGGGTGTCTTTGAGTTCCGATATCTCGAAAACCGCGGAGCCGCATTCGGAATTCTTCAGAACAGCATCCCTTTCTTTATCGTCATTGCTGTCGTGATCCTGGTGATCGTGATCTGGTGTTTTTTACGTCTGCCTGCGGGAAAGCATTATCTGCCGTTCAATATCGCACTTCTGCTGCTTTTTTCCGGGGCTGTCGGAAATATGATCGATCGGATCTTCCGTCAATATGTCGTGGATTTCATGTATTTCCGTCTGATCGATTTCCCGATCTTTAATGTCGCGGATTGTTATGTCACGATCGGGGCCGCTCTGGTCATCATCAGTGTGATCTTTGTGTATAAGGAAGGGGATCTCTCCATGCTGCTGCCCGGAAAGGGCGGGAAGGAGTCCGGATGATCTATCGGATCACAGAAGAAGATGCGGGAAGCCGTATCGACTCATTTCTGGCCGAACAGTTGGAGGAGATCTCGCGCTCGCGGATCCAGCAGCTGATCAAAGAAGGCCTGGTACAGGTCAATGCCGGATCCGTAAAAGTGAATTATCGGATCGCGGAGGAAGATGAGATCACCGTCGATCTCCCGGATCCTGAACCTGTACAGATCCAGCCTGAGAATATTCCGCTGGATATCATTTATGAGGATGACGATGTCTTGCTCGTAAACAAACCGAAAGGTATGGTCGTGCATCCCGCGCAGGGTCATACTTCCGGTACGCTGGTCAATGCCGTCATGTATCATTGCGGCGATTCGCTCAGCGGTATCAACGGAGAACTGCGTCCCGGCATCGTTCATCGGATCGATCGAAACACTTCCGGTCTGCTGATCATCTGTAAAAACGACCGCGCGCATCACGCATTGTCCGAACAGCTGAAGGAACACAGCATTACCCGTGTCTATGAGGCGATCGTGTACGGTGTGATCAAAGAGGATACCTTCACGGTCAACGCGCCCATCGGACGTGATAAAAAAGACCGGAAAAAGATGGCCGTGGACCCCGACGGAAAGCGTGCGGTAACGCATATTCAGGTCATTCAGCGCTTCCCGAAATTCACGCATGTGCGCTGTACTCTGGAAACCGGGCGTACTCATCAGATCCGCGTACATCTGGCTTCCAGACATTTCCCGATCCTGGGAGATGAAGTCTACGGACCGAAAAAAACCGTCACGGCATTTGACGGGCAGGTCCTGCATGCGCGTACATTCGGCTTTATTCACCCATCCACCGGTGCATACATAGAGTTCGAGGCACCGTTTCCGGAAAGTTTTCTGCGCGCTCTCGATTGGGCGCAAAAGCAGAAATAGGGAATGAAAACCACCGACAATGTGCTATAATGACCTATGTAAAAGGGTTCGCGTTATTTGCGAACATCAGGAAGGAGTATGATTATGGCAGATAATTTTGTGATCACCATCGGAAGACAGTTCGGCAGCGGCGGACGTGATATCGGACGTATGGTAGCGGAAAGACTCGGCATTAAGTGCTATGACTAAGAGATCATCGAACTGGCTGCCCAAGAGAATAATATTTCTCAGGATATTCTGGAAAAGCATGACGAAAAACCCATGAGTGGTTTTTTGAGCGGTATGGTCTCCGACATCTTTTCCTCCGGTTACTCAAAATCCCGTTTTGTCGACGTATCGCTGGAACAGCAGGTCTTCCTTGCGCAGTTTGATACCATCAAGAACCTGGCCGAGAAAGAATCCTGCGTGATCGTAGGCCGCTGCGGAAACTATGCGCTGCAGGAGCATAAAAACGTTCTGAACGTCTTTGTATACGCGGACATGGATTTCCGTGTAAATCAGGTCCTGAACGTCTATCAGATCGAAGGCGTAAAGAAGCCTGCCGAGTTCATTATGAAGATGGATAAGAAGCGTGCCTCTTATTATAACTACTACACGAACGAAGAGTGGGGCAATGCCGCTTCGTACGACCTGTGCCTGAACAGTTCCAAATTCGGTGTGGAAGGCTGCGTCGACATCATTCTGGATGTGGCGAAACGTATGCAGGAAAAGTAAAACACTGTAACCATTAAACTGTTATTATTCGAATGACGTTCCGGCTTTCGGAGCGTCATTTTTGATTGTCTGGCAAAACTCTGCATTCACACAGCGAAAGGCCCAAAAAAAGGAAACGATTTTTGGTAATTTCGTTTCTTGCGCATACATTTGCATACGTGTTATATTTTCGGCGGAAACTATTATTGCACATTTCGTTTCCTTTCGGATCGGAGAGAACTATGTCTGAAGATATCCGCAAAGAGATCCTGGATACCACGATCCAGCTTTTCCGTGAAAAGGGCCTGAAGTTCACGATGGACGACCTGGCCTCCTCTCTGCACCGCAGCAAAAAGACGATCTATCTCTATTTTCCCGACAAAAAGCACCTCCTGGATGAGATGGTCGATTATATCTTTGATTCGATCCGCACTACAAAACTGGCTGTCTCCGACGATCCATCCATGGATACCGTCGGAAAGATCCGCCGTATTCTGGGCGCCATGCCGGAAGAGTATCGGAGTATTGATCTGCGCCAACTTTATGTTCTGAAAGAAAAATACCCGAAGATCTATGCTCATGTCGAACAACGTCTGGAAAACGACTGGGAACCCACGGTCGCTTTGCTGGAGAAAGGCATACGGGAAGGCGTGATCCGGCCGGTTTCCGTTCCGGTCTTTCGCACTATGATGCAGGCTACGCTCGAGCAGTTTTTCCAGCGGGATATTCTGATCTCGAACCGCATCCGTTACGATGACGCACTTCGGGAAGTCGTCGATATCCTGGTCGACGGAATCACCGTGCATTAGGAGAAAACGCTATGATAAGTAAGATCATACCGCTGAATAACTCCTGGGAGTTTACCTCACACTGTACCTATGCGTTTCTGGACGGAACGGAAGCATGCGGATCTGTCGTACGCCTTCCGCATACGACACGGGTAACCCCTTTTGATTATTTTGATGAAACAGATTATCAGATGGACTGCGCCTATCGCAGATACCTGAAACTGGATCTGCGCGAAGATCAGCGTGTCTTCCTTCGTCTGGGGGCTGCCGGCCATCATGCGGAAGTCTGGCTCGACGGAAAAAAGATCTCGGAACACGACTGCGGCTATACCGCATTTGAGACAGAGCTGACCGGAGAGGAATGGTTCAGGTCGGACGACCTTGCCAATGATGTACATCTTTTGGCGATCCGTGTTGATTCGCACGAGGACCGGAACATTCCTCCGTTCGGTCATGTGATCGATTACATGACATTCGGAGGGCTGTACCGGGAGGCGGAGCTTGTGATCACCGAGAGCAGCCGTATTTCGGATGTTTGGGCCAGGCCGGAGATTGACTGTGCGGTTAATACCGGCAGCGGAGCATCATTTTCGGGCACTGTACGCACCGTCACTGCCATCGACGCGCAGGATATGCGCTCTAAGGCCTCTGAGAGGCTCTCTGAGCCGTTGCTGGTGCGTTATCGCATTTTCTCCCGCACAGACGGTAAAAACGCCCTGATCTCCGAAAAATTCATTCAGGCAGCGGAAAGTCCCGTTGTCACGGATCTTTCCTGCGACGGAATCCGTGCATGGGATACGGAAGATCCGTTTTTATATACCCTCGTGACCGAGCTTTTACACGGCGGCGAAGTCATTGACCGACGCGATACCGTGATCGGTTTTCGTAACACGGAGTGGAAAGCGGACGGTTTTTATCTGAACGGCCGGAAAGTCAAACTGCGCGGCCTGAACCGTCACCAGAGCTATCCTTTCATGGGTTACGCCATGCCGGCCGCCGTTCAGAAAAGCGATGCGGATATCCTGAAGCGGGAACTGGGCTTAAATGCGGTCCGCACCTCGCATTATCCGCAGTCGCAGCAGTTTATCGACCGCTGTGATGAACTGGGACTTCTGGTATTTACGGAGATCCCCGGCTGGCAGCACATCGGGGACGAGGCCTGGAAGAATC
>CAYLPO010000072.1:0-290 GCA_964385575.1 uncultured Lachnospiraceae bacterium
GGGAACTTTTTATATTCCCGTCGATTCGAAAGCCTATATGCGGCCGATCATGACGGAGGAGCAAGCAAAAGATTTCATTTCTGAGATCGGGGGAATTAAAGGAGAAGCGTATTTTAATAAAAATATGACTTCTTTGAAGGAACATTATTCTATGGTCATGCAGTCGCATGATTCCGAGAAACTCGTCCAATTGATCAAAGGCGTGTGGCAGAAAGCCAATATCGCCAGACAGAACGGAAAAACGCCGGCGCAGATCGATCGCCATTATATGGAAAAGGCGGAGGATCTGC
>CAYLPO010000072.1:300-7427 GCA_964385575.1 uncultured Lachnospiraceae bacterium
ATGGTGAGCTTTCCTGCGCGCTGAACGTACCGAAAGACCAGATGGTCGATTATATCACTGAAAAGATCGGAAAGAAGAAGTAACATATGGCATTGCGTTTTCTCGTCGGGCCTGCAGGTTCCGGAAAGACCAGAACAGCGTTTGACCACTTGATCGAGGCTTCGCTCAGGGATACCGGGCGGAGCCTTTCTTTCGTTATCGTTCCGGAACAGTATTCCCTGCAGACACAGATGGATATGATGGAGCTGCATCCGCGGCACGGGAGTATGGCCATCGATGTGATCAGCTTTGAACGTTTGGCCTGGCTGATCATCGAAGAAGCAGGGCAGAAGGCACCGCTGCTTTTGGATGATCTGGGGCAAATTCTGCTGCTTCGCAGTGTGCTTGCTCAGGAAGAGGATCGCCTGGGAAGTTTGCGGAGAAACATCCGGAAACCGGGTTTTATTGAAGAGCTGAAGGATCTGATTTCGGAGTTTTCCGAGTATCGTGTCGACACGGAGCGATTCCGGGATTTGAAGGATGCCTGTGCGCGGAAACCGCTGCTTTCGGAGAAACTTTCGGATCTGTCCGTGATTCTGAAGGCTTTTCGCGAAAGACTTGAAGAAGGCACGATTCCGAAAGAGGATATTCTGCATTATTTTTGCCGTTTTATTCCGGAGTCAAAGATCCTTCGTAACAGCGAGATCGTGTTGGACGGATTTACCGGCTTCACACCGGATCAGTGCGAGGTGATCCGGGAATTGCTGCGCGTATCCCGGAATGTCACGGTGCTTCTGACACTGGGAACCGGTCCGGCGTTGGAAGAGATCCGTTCAGACTGTGATCTGTTCTGGCCTACGGTTCAGACCTGGAGGCAGCTGACCGGACTGGCAGAACAGGCCGGAGTGCCGGTGGATGAGCCGAAGTACCTGGGAGGGCCGAATCTCCCGCGCTTTCGAAATGCTCCGGACTTGCGTCGCCTGGAGGCTGGATTTGGAAGACCTTGGGCGGCAGTCAACGAACCGCCGTATCTCTGTACGGCCGATGTTTCCGTTGTGCGAGCGGAAGATCCGCGCCGCGAGGCGGAATACATTGCACTGCAGATCGCGCGTCTGGTGCGGGAGGAGGGTTTCCGGTATCGTGACATCGCCGTAATCTGTTCCGACATCCATGTCTATGCCAGACAGCTGGAGCGCGCTTTTGAAATGCTGGAGATTCCTTACTTTTTGGATGCCGCCAGGACTTTGGATATGAATCCGTTCGCAAGCCTGGTCTTGTCTCTGACGGAACCGGTCGAGAAAGGTTTTTCTCATGAAAGCGTATTCCGCCTTCTGAAAAGCGGATTTGTGCCGCTTGTAAAGGAGGAATGTGATCTTCTGGAGAATTATGCTCTGGCTCACGGGGTACGGGGCGTGACGGCCTGGAAAAACACCTGGACCGGAGAAGACCCCGAGATCGAGCAGATCAACGACATCCGTGTCCGGGCGGTCTCGGATCTGGTGACATTGTCCGAAACCCTCGGAAAGAAGGGGAAGACCGTAACGGAAAAGCTGGACGCGATCCGCTTCTATCTGGATACCATCGGGCTCGAGGAGCAGCTGAAAGGACGCGCTGCTGCTTTAGAAGCGTCCGGCGAACTGAACCTGTCTATGGAATACGGCAGGCTATGGGAACTGACCCGGGAGTTGTTTGACCGCATCGCATCTGTGCTGGGGTCAGAAACCTTAAGCGCGCAGGAGCTCCGGGAAGTTTTGACGGAAGGATTTCGGCGGATGCGTGCCGGCGTGATTCCACAGAGTATGGACAGTGTTCTGGCAGGTGATCTGTCGCGCAGCCGCCTGGGAAATATCCGGGTGTTGTTTTTCGCGGGTTTCAATGAAGGGCTGCTTCCGGGTTCCGGCGGTGAGGGAGGTATCCTCTCGGATCTGGAACGCGAGTTTATGAAAGCGGCCGGCATTGAGCTGCGGCCGACACCGAAAGAAAATGCCATACTCCAAAAGTTGAGGACCTATCAAAATCTGACCCGCCCGACAGACCGGGTCAGCCTCTCTTACAGCACGGCGGATGAGAAAGGAAAGAGACTCTATCCGTCATCGTATCTGTCTGACGTGCTGCAGGTTTTTGGGGAAGATCTGATCCGGGATGCCGCGGACTTGCTGCCTGACGACGGTATTCCGTATACAAGGCGCGCCGCGCGGATGGCGATGGCGGAAGGTATGCGGCGTTTGACGGATCCCGTTTCGCCGGAAGCGAATCTGTATGCATGGTTTCTGACGCAGGAGGAGGAACGCGGTTTCCTCGAGACCGTGCGTCGGGCTGCTACATTGCGCTATCAGGGCACGCGCATTGATCCGTCGTCTTCTGCGGAACTGGTTCGGGGCGCTTTAAACGGCAGTGCAACAAGGCTTGAGACCTATGCGTCCTGCGCGTATCGGTGGTTTTTGGCCTATATTCTGCAGCTGCGGGAACGAAAGATCCGTGAGCTGGATCAGCGGGATATCGGCACCATGCTTCACGCCGTCATAGAAGAGTATTTCCGGCGTATGCTTGCGGAAGGGTTCGGTTTTTCGCAGAATGAAGCGGAACGGCATGCCACGGTACGGGATTGTGTCAAATATGTCCTGGAAACGGACGGCAGTCTGGCTCAACTTAGTGAGGATGAACGTGGCATATTCCGGGCGGAACGGCTTGCGGATCTTTGTGACCGCGCGGTCTGGGCGCTTCTGGAGCAGGGAAAGCGCGGTGATTTTGTTCCTGAAGCGCAGGAACTTGCGTTTTCGGCCGAAGATACGAAAGCTATGCGCATCGAGCTCAATGATGAGACGGTGATGCGGCTTCGGGGAAGGATCGACCGGGTTGATGTTTTTGATGACGGCAGCGACTGTCTGGTAAAAATCATTGATTATAAAAGCGGAGCGAAAGATCTGGATCTGACCTACATTTATCACGGTATCCAGATCCAGCTGCTGCTGTATTTGAATGCGGCAGCGGAGATTGAAGCTGTCGCGCGAAACGGGCGAAGAATATTGCCTGCCGGTGCTTTTTATTTCCATATCGGTGATATGTGGGCAGATATGACGCAGGAGTTAAAACGGGGTGATGTAAATCCCGAGGAAGCGCTCTTAGCCTGCTATCGCATGAAGGGGTTTGCTAACGGCGATCCGGAGATCCTTCCTCGGATCGATCACGCTCTGGACTCGGATCATGACGGAAAATCCGTGGTGATCCAGGCGGCGGTGAAAGATGGAATGCCGGACGCCAGGTCGAAAACTTTGAGCACGGAGTCGTTTGAGCGGCTTATGGGGCATACCCGGGAGCGGATCCGAGCCATGGGACAGAGCATGCTGGCAGGCGAAGTCTCTCTGAATCCGTATCGGTTTGGTCAGGGAGACGCATGTTCCTGGTGCCCGTACCAGGATGTCTGCGCGTTTGAACGGAGTCTGCCGGGCTTCCGCGCCAGACCCCTTCAGAAGATCACGCCGGAAGATTTGGGACTGTGAGGTGCATGATGGCGGAAATAAAGAACATGCAATGGTCCGAAGAACAGAAAAAAGTCATCACGACACGGGACTGTGACATGCTGGTTTCGGCAGCTGCCGGAAGCGGAAAGACTGCGGTTCTGGTGGCTCGCATTATCTCTTTGATCACGGATCCCGATCATCCCGTCGATGTCGATCGCCTGTTAGTCGTTACTTTTACCAATGCGGCTGCGGAAGAGATGAAAACCAGGCTGGCCGGCGCTCTGCGGGAAAAACTGGAAGAGGATCCCGGCAATGCCGGAATAGCGCGGCAGCTGGAGCTTTTGCACCGCGCGCATATTTCCACGATACATGGTTTTTGCCTTTATGTGATACGGAATTACTTTCCGTTGATCGATCTGGATCCTGACTTTCGAACTGCGGACGAAGGGGAACTGCGTTTGCTGAAAGCGGATGTCATGGACGCATTGCTGGAAGAACGATATCAGGATCCGGAACCGGATTTCCTGGACCTGGTCAGTCTTTATGCCGGCAAAAATGACGACACGCGCATCGCAGATCTGGTCGAAAAGATGTACCAGACATCGCAAAGTGACCCGCGGCCGCTTGAAACACTGCAGAACTGGCGTACGCAGCTTGGTTCGCGGTCCTGGGTCGAAGCGCTCTTTGACATGATCTGCAGCAAGCTTGATGAACTGGCGGATGTCTGTTCGAATATGCTGGATATTTGCCGCCGCCCGGACGGCCCGGAACCTTATGCTGCCGCTGTGGAGGCAGATCTGGATCTGGTCGAATATCTGCGCGGCGCCGAGGATTATGACGATTTATGCAGGCGTTGTCAGGAACGCGAAAACCATGATGCGAAAACACCGGCGTTTCAGATGGAAGCGCTCTCCAGAAAAAAGAACCAGAGTCCTTATAAGGAAAGTATAAAAACACTTCGAAAAGATGTCGTGAAAAAAGTGCTGAACGAGCAGATTCTCGGGGAACTGATCGTGCGCGGTACCGGGGAGGCGCTCGGACAAAGTGCGCAGACGCAGGGAATTCTGAATGCTCTGATCGACCTGACTGCGGATTACACGGAAGCGCTCGGCCAGGCCAAGCGAGCGCGCGGGATCATTGATTTTTCCGACATGGAGCATCTAGCTCTATCGATCCTGCAGACAGAGGATGGGCCGTCCGCTGCCGCGGAGGAACTCTCGGAGCATTTCGTCGAGATCATGACGGATGAATATCAGGATTCGAACCGTCTTCAGGAATTGATCTTACATGCTGTCGCCGGCCGCGGTACGGGCGCGCGGAACAGCTTCTGCGTCGGTGATGTCAAACAGAGTATCTATAGTTTCCGCAAGGCGCGCCCGGACTTGTTTTTGGACAAGTTTCATCGATATTCGACCGAACATGGTCCGGAATTGAGGATCGATCTGCACCGGAATTACCGTTCTTCCTATGATGTCATTTTCTCGGTCAATGAACTGTTTCGGCGGATCATGCGCGGCGAAACCGGCGGAATCGAGTACAACTCGGATCAGGCTCTTTACGCCGGCAGGAAAGATGTCGTGGAGAACGGGGCCCGGACAGGCATTCATCCCAGCGAATGCTGGCTGATCGCCAAAGACACGAGCCGGGATCTGTCTGCCGAGGAAACGGAAGCGGATGTGATCGCGTCTCAGATCCGGGAAATGTGCCGGTCCGGAAACGCGTATTTCGGAGACCGGGATCTGAAGTATTCGGATATAGCGATTTTACTTCGTGCCGCAAACCGGACTGCGCCGACGTTTTATAATGCGCTGCGCGCGGCCGGCATCCCGGCGGTATTAACAGCTTCAACCGGGTATTTCACCGCTCCTGAGGTCAGTGTCGCGCTGGATCTTCTGGCTGTCATCGATAATCCGGAACAGGATATTCCGCTGGCTGCGGTCGCATCGTCTCTGATCGGCGGCTTTTCCGCGGATGAGCTTGCGCGGATCGTCGCAGCCCGGAAATACAGGGAGAGACGGGAAGAAACATCGCTGTCCGTATATGCCGGAAATCTCTGGAAAGCCATACAGGAATACGCCGAAAACGGCGCTCCCGGCGAAGAAGCGGGAAAGGCGGATGATGCTTTATACGTGAAAACAAAACGGTTCCTGTCTCTGATCGAAATGCTGCGGGAGCGGAAGAATCTGATCAGCACTTCGGCGCTCCTGCAAGAAGCGCTGGATGTGACCGGATGGGAGCTGGCGGTAGCCGCGCGTCCCGACGGAGAGAGCGGAACAGCCAACCTTGATATGCTGAAAGCTTATGCGGCGGCGTATGAAGAAACCTCTTATACCGGACTTTTTGATTTCATCCGTTACATTGAAAAACTAAAGAAATACGAATTTGACCCGGAGACATCTTTTTCGCCCGGCGCGGAAGATGCCGTCACGATCACGAGCATCCATAAAAGCAAGGGCCTGCAGTATCCGGTCTGTATCATTGCTTCGCTGCAAAAACGCTTCAATGACAAGGATGCGCAGGCACAGATCCTGATGCATCCGGAACTGGGACCGGCTGCAGACATCCGCTATCCGGACACGCGCTTGAAAGAGCCTTCATTGAAAAAACGATTCCTGCGTGAAAGGATGATCGCCGCTTCACGCGGCGAGGAATTGCGCGTGCTTTATGTGGCGCTTACACGCGCGGAAGAACAGATCATTCTCAGTGCCTGCGTTTCCGACCCGGAAAAGACGTGGGAAAAGGCGCAGGCATCCGGCGGGCTGGGAATGGAGCGGCTGACTTCTCTGGCGGTGCGGAATGCGGCAAGCTATCTGGATTGGATTCTGCCGGCTTGTGCCATGTGTCCGGAGATGTTCCGTCTGGTCCCTATCGGAGAAGAAACCGCTGCGGCTGCGGAACTGGCCGGCGTTTTGGAAGATGCGGTGAATGCTGCTGCTCTTGCGGATCCGGAGTTCTGGCGGATGGATGATGCGCGTCTCCATGTTTTTGACGAACGGTGCGGCTGGATGTATCCTTATCAAGCTGCCGTCACCCTGCGCCGGAAATATTCGGTCTCGGAACTGAAGCATAAGTTCATGGAAGATGAGGAAAGCGTGCAGCTGTTTGCGGAGCCGGAGACTTCTGAGCTTTTTGCTGCCGCCGGGGAGTCTGCCGAGGGAACACGGGCGAAGACATCCACTGGTGCCGAACGCGGTACGGCTGTACACAAAATCATGGAGCTGCTGGATCTCGGTTTGCCCGCAGACCGTAAATCGGCGGAAGCTTTCCTTCGAAATCTGAAAGAAGAAGGAAAGATCACAGAGGAGACTGCAGCACTGGTCAGTCCCCATTATATCAGTGATATCCTAGCGGATCCGATCAGGGACCGGATGCGTGCTGCGGACGAACGCGGTGAACTGAAACGCGAGGCGCGCTTTACCGTCCGGCTGCCTGCGGAGGCTGCCGAACCGGGTGCTCCGGAGGGCGAGACCATTATCATCCAGGGAGTCATCGATGCTTGCTTCCTGGAAGAAGGGGAATGGATCCTTTTGGATTACAAGACCGACCGGGTGCCGCCGGAAGACGGAGAGCAGATCCTTCTCGGCCGCTACCGCGCGCAGCTGGATTACTATGCACTCGCTCTGGAACAGATCACAGAGAAGCCGGTTCGGGAGAAGATCATCTGGTCCTGCGCGCTCCGCAAGTGCA
>CAYLPO010000073.1:0-2057 GCA_964385575.1 uncultured Lachnospiraceae bacterium
GGAGTGCGCGGCGAAGATTCATGCGTATGATGAGGCGCTGCTCTTCACGACCGTAGCGGAGGTCAGCGACGTCCTGAATATGGATGAGACGCTGGCGACCCGCGCGGCGCATGAGGAGATTACGGAAAAGGTCGGGGAGTTCTGGCGGAAAGAGGGATATGAGATCTTCATCCTTTCCACGGAATCCTGCGACATCTGCGAGCATTGCACGTATCCGGAGGGGAAGCCCTGCCGCTTCCCGGAGCGGATGCATCCGTGCCTGGAGAGTTTCGGCGTCGTGGTCAGCGAGCTCGCGGAGGAGGAGCAGATGGAGTATCTGCTGGGCGGGAATGCTATCCTGTGGTTTTCAATGATCCTGCTGCGGAGTGCAGCATGCGGATGAACACCGGCAGCAGCATGGCCATCATGATCAAAAAGCTGATGTTATAGCTCCAGTACACGATGTCCATCGTGGGGAAGATCCGGACGATCAGCCGGCACCAGATTCCGCGGAACAGCGCATAGCTGACCAGCGTTGTGATCATGGGATAAAACGTGTTTCCGAGACCCTTCACCGTGCCCAGAAGACACTGGTTTACGGCGTAAAAGACATACATCGAGAAGTTGATCAGGATGGCACGCTGTGCGTTTGCGAGGATGGCAGGGTCATTTGTGAACAGCCCCGTAAAGCCCGGCGAGAGCCGGATCAGGAGGAAGCTGAGCGGCAGCATGACCGCGATCATCGTTACAATACTGATCTTTACACTGCGGCGCACCCGGTCCGTCCGGCCTGCGCCGTAGTTTTGTCCGATGAAGCTCGTCAGGGCAATGCCGTAGGCGAACGCCGGATAGTACAGAATCCCTTCCATGCGCGCGTACACGGTCATGCCGGCGATGGCGGCAGATCCGAACTGGTTGATCACGGTCTGAACGACCAGCGAGGAGACGCTCATAAAGAACGCCTGAAATCCGCTTGGCAGACCGATCTTCATCGTGTTTAGGAATTCGCGGTGGGACAGCAGCGAAGTGCCGGGGCCGGGGCGGTAAGCCGGGTCCAGCTTCCCGAGGCGGAAGACCATGATCGCGGCCAGCAGGAACTGGGAGATCACGGTGGCAGCAGCCGCGCCGGCGAGTCCCCAGCGGAAGAATGCCACAAACAGCAGATCCAGGCCGATGTTCAATGCCGCCGAGGCGAAGAACGCCCGCATCGGGGACACGGTGTCGCCGAGCGACCGCAGGATCACGGAGTCGATGTTGTAGAGCAGCTGCGGGACCATGGCCAGGAAACGAATTCGCAGGTACAGGACTGCATACAGCATGGTGTCCGCCGGGCAATGCAGCGCATTCAGGAAGACCGGCGCAAAAAAGATCCCGCCGATCGTGACGGTCGCGCCGACCAGGACGCTCAGGATGTTCATGGTCCAGATCGTGCTGCGCAGCTTGTCATATTCACGCGCACCGAACTGGTGCGAGGTGATCACGCTCAGGCCGGAAGAGAAGCCGATCAGGAAGTTGATGATGACAGACATGGGCATGTGGCCGATACCGGTCGCAGCCAACGCCACACCGCCCAGAAACCGTCCCACGACCATGGTGTCGGCGATGCCGTAAAGTTCCTGCAGCAGCTGCGAGAACAGGATCGGGACGGCGAAAGCCAGCAGGGTGCGCCCAATGTGTCCTTCCTCCATGTGGACTTCGCGGATGTGTAATTCGCGTGCGCTCTGTCCGCGGACTCCCCAAGGAGTATGAAGATGTCTTTCGGACAGTTTACCTTCTATATTTCGGTTATCATGTAAGTTTCGAAACATCCTGTATGACTCCTTCCTCGAGGATTTTCTTTCGGAGAAGGACAGGATGCAATAAGCAGAATTGACGGGAAGTCAGATAAAAGATAGATCAGAAAAACTGTACGAAACGGAGTAAATACAGAATACAGTCTGCAAAAAGAATTCCGGAGTTCTATATTGAAAGATAAAAAAGCCCGGCTGCAGGGATCCTGCGCCGGGCTTTCGTGATCTCGGTTTGGTTTTCGGAGAAGTACTGTGCTTATCCCTTCAGATACTTATCATTATAATCCT
>CAYLPO010000073.1:2067-7414 GCA_964385575.1 uncultured Lachnospiraceae bacterium
CTATAGAAACTTGGATAAGAACCAAACCCTACGAATGCCGTTGGGTTTTTAAATCCGGAGCGCCGTGGCCGCTGCCGCGGAAGTTCGGGTCGGCTTCCTGACCTTCGAGCGCGCTGCCGGTGTCGATGACGGTATCACCCTTCGGAATCTTATAAGCCTCGTCACGCTCCATCAGGAGACCGGGCTGCTTCTTAAACTGGTGGACGATGTAAGGGATCGAGTGCATCAGTTCGTCTTCGGTCGCGACATGGATCATCTCACCCATCTTGATCACATAGTTCCAGCGCATGACCGGGATACCCAGGCCCTTAATAAAGAATGCGCCTTCCTCAGGAATGGCGATCACCTCTTTTCCGGTGAAGGTTTCCATATCAGCCTTATCCGTGCTGGGACCCACGTGCAGAACACGGATCTCAAGCTCGAAATCAAGTACGTTGCGCATATTTCCGCGAGTCACTTTACTCATAACACTACCTCCATTCCTTTCAGCTAAAAATATGAATGAGGGAAGATATTCCTCCCAAAGAAAATAATAACTCTGTGAAAAATGCCCGTCAAGATATCCGTCGGAACGCGGCCGGAATTGTGGTATAGTAAGAACCGGCGCGGTCGAACGCGTCCCGGACGGGCGGACCGTGACAGGGTATGGTCCGGGTCTGGCCTCTCCGGCAGAAAACTATCGTGTGAAAGAAGGAAAAAACATGAAAAAGACGATACTGCGCAAATATGCGCATCTGATCGCGAAAAGCGGAGTAAATGTACAGAAAGGCCAAGAGGTCTTTGTCGTGGCGGGGCTCGACCAGCCGGAATTCGTGCAGATGGTCGTGGAAGAGTGTTATAAGCTGGGTGCTTCCCGCGTGGTCGTGGACTGGGATTTCCAGCCGCTGACCCGCGTGGATTACAAATACTGTACCGTGGAGACGCTGGGAAACCTGACCGGTTATCAGAAGGCGCGCTGGGAGCATTACCTGGAGACCATTCCCTGCCGCATTTATCTGGAGTCGGATGACCCGGACGGACTGAAGGGCATTGACCAGGAGAAGATGCTGAAGGCGCAGCAGATGCGTTTTCCGCAGATCAGGGCTTACCGCGATCAGCTGGAGAACCGCTATCAGTGGTGTATCGCCGCGGTGCCGGGAGCTGCCTGGGCGAAGAAGCTCTTCCCGGAACTGACGAAGCATCAGGCTGTCGAGAGGCTCTGGGAGGCCATTCTCATGACCAGCCGTGTGACGGATGACCCCGTGGCTGCCTGGGATGCGCATAATGCGGATCTGCGTGCACGCTGTGATTATCTGAACAGTCTGGGCATCGAAAAGCTGCATTACACCGCGGGCAACGGCACGGACTTCACGGTCGGCATGATCCCGGAAGCCGTATTCTGCGGCGGGTGCGAGACCAGTCTGCAGGGTATCGTCTTTAACCCGAACATTCCTTCCGAGGAGTGTTTCATTTCCCCGATGCGCGGGCAGGCCGAGGGTATCGTGTATGCCTCCATGCCGCTCAGCCGCGAGGGACAGCTGATCGACAAGTTCTGGATCCGTTTCCATGAGGGCAAGGCGGTTGAGTGGGACGCGGAACTGAACCCTCAGCTGCTGACGAACATCATCACGGCCGACGAGGGCGCAGCCTATCTGGGCGAGTGTGCGCTGGTGCCGTTCGATTCCCCCATCCAGAACAGCGGGATCCTGTTTTATAACACGCTGTTCGATGAAAACGCTGCATGCCATCTGGCGCTGGGCATGGGCTTCGCGGATACCATCCGGGGCTTCGAGGAGAAGACATTGGACGAGTGCCGCGCACTGGGCGTGAATGACTCCATGATCCATGTGGATTTCATGATCGGGACTGCAGATCTGTGCATCGACGCGATCACGCGCGACGGGAAGACGGTGCCGGTGTTCCGGGAGGGGAACTGGGCGTTTTAAAGGCGGCGGCGGGGCGCGGCTGACGCAGTGTTCTCTCTGAGATCCATGCGGCGGACGGTTCGCTGCTCCTTGACCGTCTATACCTCCACACCTGAAAAAGGACAGGCATCACTCACAGAGGCCGAGAAATCTTCTATGGATTTCTCAGCCTCGTTCTTTCGAAATCGTGATAAGGAGATCACGATTTCGGCCTGTCCTTTTTTCGGTTGTGTCGGTATGACGCTCACAGTCGCAGCTCAATGCCCGCCGCACGGATCAGCAGGGAAACACACGGGCAGAGCGTCCTCCGGAAGCCTGAGTAATCATGATGAACACTGCGGAAGGTTGTTATCTGTATTCCTGCGGAAGTGTGCGGGCGGAAGCGTTGAGGCGCGACCATGAAAAACAGGCTGAACACATAGAAAAACAGCGGGAGAGATCGCGGTATCCGAACCGCGATCTCAGATCCGGGCGGAGAGAAATCCATCGGAGATTTCTCGTCGCCTCGGATCGGTGCCCCACTGTTTTTCTGAATGTGTAAAGCCTTGTTTTTCAAGGAGCGCCGAACGTTTCCGTCCGCACACTCCGCAGGATCATAGAATAATCATCCCTTCTGCGGCCGTCACGCCGCGTCTCCCTCGTACTGCGTGATATTATGAATCCACACACCCCTCCGGATCAGGATGAATCCGATCACGCACTTGATCAGATCCAGCAGCTGAACGCACAGGAACATCATATGGATCGGTATGCTGGTCAAATGGGAGAGCAGGAAAGCTGCCGGGAAACAGACTCCCAGCGCAAAGACCGAATCGAACAGGAATGTGATAAAGGTCTTTCCGCCGGAGCGGATCGTGAAATAAGCCGCATTGACATAGCCCTGAATGGGCATGCAGACGGCCATGATCCGGATGAGTCCGGTCGCTGTGGCCCGGATCTCCTCGGAGGTGCGGTAAATGTTCGGGAAAAGCCCGCTTACGGCGAACAGACCCGCACCGAACAGCAGGCACAGCACGACCGCGAACACCGCGAGCCGGTTTGCGTCGCGTCTCACCGTGTCCGTGTGCCCCATGCCCAGCTCCTGTCCCAGGATAATGCCGATGGCGCTGCCCATGGCAATGAAGGCGACATTGAACACATTCGAGATCGTGTTCGAGATGTTCATGGCTGCGACGACCGAGAGGCCGCGGAACGCGTAGCACTGGGTCAGCAGTGCCTGCGCCAGTGCCCAGAGCGTCTCGTTTACGAGGAGCGGGGTGCCTTTCTTTATGCAATTGACCACCAGCCCGCGAGGCACGTAAACGCTACGGAATGCCCCTTCGATGAAGGGGTATTTTTTGTGCTTTTTGTGCGTATAGATCACGATTACCGCCATCTCTACGAAACGGCTGGCAACCGTGGCGATTGCGGCGCCGCGGACGCCCAGCGCGGGTGCGCCGAACTTTCCGTAGATCAGGATGTAGTTTCCAATCAGGTTCACGGCGACCGCACTGACGCTGGCGGCCATGGGGATCACGGTCTCGCCCGAGGAGCGCAGGATCGTGGAATAGGTCTGTGCCACCGCGAACGGCAAAAACCCGATCAACATAATGTTCATATAGCCGGTCGCGAAACCAAGCGTAGCCGCGGCATTGCCCACGCCTCCGTCTTCAAAGAGATAATGCGAAACGAGCCCCGGCCCCGCAATGCGGAACACGACCAGGCCGATCACGATCAGGGCTGCGACCAGCATCAGCATGAGCCGGAATGTGTAGCGGGTACCCTGATGGTCTTTTTTTCCACAAAACTGTGCGGTAAAGATACCGATGCCCGAAAGCCCGCCGAAGATCGCGAGATACCAGACAAACAGAAGCTGGTTTACGATGGCCACGCCGGACATCGCGTCGGTCCCGACGCGGCCGACCATGATATTGTCCAGCATGCTGACGAAGTTCGTGATGCCGTTCTGGATCATGATGGGAACGGCGATGCGTAGTGCTCTTTTGTAGAATTGCGTGTCCATGAGAACAGGGTATAATGTTAGACGACGGATTTCAAGAGCCTCGGAGGCATATGGCATGATTCAGGTATATCGAATCATCATTACGGTCATCGTGATCATAGCAATCATTCTCGCAGCGTTTCTGGCTGTGCAGCTTCTGGTGAACGGATTTATATATGGGGTCGTCTTTCATCGTTTTGAAGCGCCGGATCCGGACACGGAGCTGTCGTTTCGGGATCCGGACATGGCAGGTTATCCGTACCGCGAGTTCTTTTTCCGTTGCGGAAAAAACAGCCTGACCGCCCGGCATTTCGGAGCGGGAAACCCGAAAGGGCTGATCGTCATTGCCCATGGGATCTACAGCAGGATGGAAAGCCAACTGGCGGAGATGAAGGCTTTTGCTGATCAGGGATGGCAGGTGATCCTGTTCGACGGAACCGGCACTGCCCGCAGCGAAGGCCGGACTCTGGGGAGCATCGCGCAGCGCCGTTTCGACCTGGCAGCGCTGCTGGACTGTGTGAAGGCACAGAAGGAGTTCCGCGGCCTGCCGGTCTGCATCTATGGGCACAGTATGGGGGCCTACGGCGCCGCGGCGGTTTTAAAGACGCATTATAAGCAGATTTGCGCGGCGGTCTGCGTGAACGGGTTCAACCTTCCGCTTGAGGAACTCATGCAGGAGGTGACGAAGCGGATCGGAGCGGCTTCTGTCCTGGAACGCCCGTTCATTCGTTTCTGGAGCCGTATCCTGTTCGGCCGCGAATGGAACGCATCGGCGGTTGAAGGGATCAATGCCTCGGAGGTGCCCGTACTTCTGGTGCAGGGTACGGACGATCAGGTCATTCCGCCGGACACGATCTCAATCAGCGCGTTTCGCGGAGAGATTCGTAATCCGAACATTCACGTCCTGATCCGGGATCAGGAAGACCGGAACGGACATGCGACCGTCTGGCTTTCCGAACGCGCGGGCAGGTATGTCCGGCAGAAAAAAGAAGAGCTTCTGGAACTCCAGGGCCGGTACGGCGGGAAACTGCCGGAGGAGATCACGGCAGATTATGAGCTTTCCGTGGACAGGACGCTTTATCATGAGCTTGATCCGGAATACATGAGACAGATCGAGACGTTTTTTGCGGAAGCGAGCAGGGGAGGCCGGGATGGATACGTATCAGAGAGTCATTAAGCTGATTCTGTACATCGCGCCGATGATCCTGACGATCGCGTTCCACCGGAACATGCGGAAAAACCGCCGGAAGATCGGCGGCGGGACAGAAGAGCTGTTTTCCGTCATTTTCGATGTTCTGACCTTTACATTCGTGGGCTTCACTGTTCTGGACCTGGACGTGACCGGCTGGTTCCGTTTATCATCAGGCCGGTCTTCAGAGAGGTCTATGCTTCCGACCAGATTCAGCACCATTGCAAGGTCGGCACCATCTGTAGATCCCTTGAATGTCGGAACTCCCAATTC
>CAYLPO010000074.1:0-7310 GCA_964385575.1 uncultured Lachnospiraceae bacterium
GGCTCGTCGATCGAATTATCCGCCGACGGTCCGCTGAGACCGCCTTATGATGTATTCCTGCAGGGCGGACTCACCTGGTATCATGCTAAGACTGGCGTTTTGATGTCGCTGCAGGCTTTACTGGAAGACGGTTTGATCGAAATTGAATAATGTATAATATCCGTATGGTTTTGTTTATCTTTCTGAAACATTAATTTCATACATATACCGCGAGGAATGTGGTAAAATTTCATAACGGTCCGTCAAATGACTTCCGGCTCCCGGAGAAGAGAAAGGATGTCTATGGCAGATCATAAAAAGATGAAGGATCACGAAGCTGCGGAGCGCCCTGTCGAAAAGTGTATGCGGATGGGCCCCGGAGCTTTAAGTGACGCAGAACTGTTGGCGGTGATCATCCGTTCGGGATCGAAGGATGAGACTGCAGTGGAACTGGCGGAACGCGTTCTCGGACTGTCCGGAAACTGGTACGGTCTGCAGGCGCTGCACCATCTGTCCATGCAGGAGCTGCGGAAACTGGACGGGATCGGTAATGTGAAAGCGGTGCAGCTGCATTGTCTGGCAGAGATCGCGCGGAGAATAGCGAAAGTTTCCCCGCCCGAACAACTGCGGATGCGCGAACCGTCTCAGATTGCCGAGCATTTTCTTGAGGATATGCGCCATAAAGAGCGAGAGGAACTGCGCGTAGTCTTTTTTGATACGCGCGCGCGTTATATCCGTGATATCGTCCTGTTTCAGGGAACTGTTAATTCCTCCCTGGTTTCGCCGAGGGAAGTATTTGTGGAAGCGCTGAAAGCCCAGGCCGTGTTTTTATGCCTGATGCATAACCATCCGAGCGGTGACTGCCGTCCGAGCGATGAAGACATCAGGTTTACCGAGCGGGTAAAGAACGTGGGTGAAGTACTGGGGATCCGGCTGATCGATCATATTATCATTGCCGGGAAAAACTGGTTCAGCTTCCGGGAGCAGAAGATCTTATGAACAAACGCAGGGCTAACATCCCGTTGAGATATCTGATCTTTATACTGGTGTTTGTCTGTGTCGGACTCATGGTGGCAAGCTATCTGAGTCCGTCCTTTGCGAACGCTGTAAGCGGAGTGGGATATCGGGTCCTTGCGCCTCTTCAGAACACCCTGAATCGTGCCGGGAACAGCCTTTCCGACACGTTTTCCGAGATCGGTTCCGTCAGTTCGCTGCGCGAGGAAAATGCCGCTCTGCGTGCGCGCGTTGATGAATTGGAGGAAGAGAACCGTCTGCTCTATCAGAATATCTATGAACTGGATTCCCTTCGACAGCTTTACAGACTTTCCGAAGATTATCATCAGTATGATATGGTCGGGGCGCAGATCATCCAGCGTTCCTCGGGAAACTGGTATAATGAGTTCATTATCAACAAAGGCACAAATGACGGGATCTATCTGGGATCAAACGTTCTTGCTGACGGCGCACTGATCGGACGTGTCACATATGCCGGTCCGAATTATTCCCGTGTTCTGACCATCATTGATGATACAAGTAATGTCGGTGGTGTCTCCATGGAACACGGCAGTTACTGCGTCGTAAGCGGAGACCTCTCTCTTTATGCCGAGGGACGACTTCTTCTCGACCATATCAGCGGAGACGCTGTGATCGAGGACGGTGATCTGATCGTCACTTCGAATACATCGAACGTCTTTTTCCCTGGTCTGGCGATCGGCTATGCTTCCGGGGTGCAGATCTCCCCGAACAATCTGACACAGACCGGTTATCTGACTCCGATTGCTGACTTTTCCGATCTGGACCTTGTTTTGGTCATCGTCACGCCGAATACACTGGATGCAGTCCGCTCCGAGCAGGAAGGCGCACTCGAAAATCCTTCCGTAAACGGGGATACCGGAGAAACCGGGACAGAAACGGAAACCGCATCCGAAGATGGAAACGGCGAGGCTGAAGCTGCGGGAGGTGACTGATATGACACGGCCTCAGTTTTTGAAGATCATCCTGGCAGCCGTTCTCGTTATCCTGGGCTTTCTGCTTCAGACCTGTGTTTGTTCTACGATTCTAGGATTGTATTCCATTCCGAATATCCTGCTTTTCATCACGGTCATGTACGGTCTTCGCTATGATAAATATGCAGGTTTGACCGTCGGTGTTATGTGCGGCCTGCTGACCGATATGTTCTGCGGGAATTCCCTGATCGGCTTCTATATTCTGATTTATGCTCTTTTAGGGATCCTGTGCGGTCTGCTGCACCGTTTTCTGAATGAACAGGAGTTTGCTCTTCCCGTCATCATGACGGTGATCTGTGATCTGCTCTACGGACTCTATGTTTATGTTTTCATGTTCCTGCTTCGCGGAGATTTCCGGTTCGGAATGTTCCTGAATCGCGTGATTTTCCCGGAAGCGCTGTTTACCGCTATCGCCGCATTCATTTTGTTCTGGATCATGCGCGCGATCTTTAATGCATACGCCAGTTACGAAAAGAGGAGGGCCAGAAAGTTTGGTTAGATCGTTTTTCGATAAGATCAAAGATCTGGTCATCCGTTTAACGACGTCCCGTATTTTTATTATCGGGGCGATCGTTTGCGTTCTTTTTATTATCCTGATCGCAAATCTTTTCCGCATTCAGATCGTTCGCGGCGAAGAATACCGGGAAAACTACACACAGCTTTCTCTGACGAACATCACAAACGATGCGACCCGTGGACTGATTCTGGATCGAAACGGGGTTCCTTTGGCTTATAACCAGATCAGCTATGCGGTTACGATCACGGATACCGGTGTCTATGCGAACGGTTATGAATGGAACGAGATGCTTCGCGAACTTGTAGCCATTCTTGATCGCGACGAGGCACATATCGTGGACGCTTTCCCCATGACTTATGACGAGAGCGGAGCACCGGTCTTTACGACGCGTACGGCCGCAGAAAAAAACACGCTGCTCATGAACATTTACGGTCTGAGCAGTATCGACGGATTTGATACCACGGATGAGGAAGGCCATATCCAGTACCCTTCGGACCCGGATCCTGAAGATTTTCTGAACATGGCTTTTGAACGCTTTGGTATCGGATTTTACCGTGACGGAAGCACCTATGATCTGGATCCCGAAACAGCACTTGCCATGCTGAACATCCGGTACGCGATGTATCTGGTTTCTTATATCCGGTATGAGACCGTAACGATTGCCTCAAATGTAAATCAGTCGACCGTAACGGATATTCTGGAGCACGAGGATACCCTGCGTGACGTTTCGATCAGCGAAGAGGTCGTACGTGTTTATACGGACCCGGAGTGTTTTTCCGGTATTTTGGGGTACACCGGAAAAGCATCAGAAGAAGAATTGATCTCGCTTCAGGAAGAAGATCCGTCCTATGAACTCGGAGACATTATCGGCCGGGCTGGGATCGAGCAGGTGATGGAGAGGACGCTGGCAGGAAGCAAAGGCTCCACAACCGTCATGGTGGACAGCCGCGGACGTATCATGCAGACGCTGGAGGAAACGGAAGCGGTTGCGGGAGACGATGTTTACCTGTCGATCGATCACGATCTTCAGGTCGCGATCTATCATATGCTGGAGCAATCTCTGGCATCGATCATTTTGGAGCATATGGTCAATGACGAAGTAGATCCCGAAAGCTATGAGGATACAGCTACGATTCCGATCTCGATCTATGACATTCTGTTTCAGATGATCAATAATAATGTGCTCTCGCTCAGCCATTTTCAGGCGGATGATGCCGGATCGTCCGAACGAAGTATGTATCAAGCTTTCCTGAATCGCAGAGAAACGGATCTCAATCTGATCTCTGCGGCGATGATGCCCGGATCCGGAGCTGAAATTCCGGAAGAATTGAGGGATCTTTTGGATCATTGCATCGATCGGATGAATGATGAGGGTATCCTTACTACCGGGAATTCCGATCCGACCTATGTAAGCTGGTATCGCGGTGAAAGCAGCTTTTATGGTTTTTTAGAGCATAAAGTGAACGAGGGTATGATCAATGTCTCAGGTCTGGGGCTTGATCAAGCCTACGCCGGAACGGAAGAGACCATTACTGCACTTCGTGAGCATATTCTGGAAGGCCTTTTAACGGACAGCGGCTTCAGCAAACTCATCTACGAAGATCTGATCCATGATCACACGATCGACGGCAGAGAAATCTGTCTGGCACTGTACGAACAAAACGTCCTGGAACCGGATGAAGAATTGATCGCACAGCTTCAGAACGGTACCCTCGATGCTTATGCGTTTATGCGCATGAAGATCGAGAGCATCGAGATCACTCCGGCGCAGATCGCTCTGGATCCGTGCACGGCTGCCTGTGTAGTCCTTGACGTTGATCAGGCTACGCCTTTGGCTATCGTTTCTTATCCGGGATATGATCTGAACCGCATGTCCGGGACGATCGACGCAGAGTATTACAGCCGTCTGCTCAATGACCAGAGCAATCCGCTTTATAACAACGCCACACAGGCACGTGTCGCACCGGGTTCCACGTTTAAACCCATCACCTCCATTGCGGCACTCGAGACCGGACTGATCACCCCGGATACACTGATCGAAGATCACGGCGTTTTCACGGAGCAGGGCATGAATCTGCACTGCTGGTATTATCCGAATTCACACGGAAATATCAATGTACGCGAGGCGATCATGGTCTCCTGTAACTATTTCTTCTGCGAACTCGGCTATGAGATGTCCATGATCTCCGGAGAAAACGGCGAGGTCTACAGTGATTCTCAGGGTATTTCGGTCCTTCAGAATTATGCGCACATGTTCGGCCTGGACAGCACGACCGGTCTGGAGATCCCTGAAAACGAACCGCAGGTTTCCGATTTCAGTGCGATCGCATCCGCTATCGGACAGGGTACGCATGCCTACACCTGCATGAACCTGGCTCGTTATGCCCTGACGCTTGCAAACAACGGCACACTTTATGATCTGACCTTGCTTGACCATAGTACGGATTATCAGGGAAACATTCAGGAGGAATATTCTTCTGAGGCAATCGAGACGGCGGACATTAATCCTGCCACGCTTCGTACCGTAAGATCTGCCATGAACGGTGTGGTCAATGAAGGCGGTTCCTGTGCAGCCATCTTCGCTGATGCACCTGTCGATTCGGCCGGAAAGACCGGTACGGCGGAACAGTCTGCGGTCCGCGGACCTCATGCAAACTTTATCGGGTTTGCGCCTTATGATGATCCGGAGATTTCTTATGCGATCGTCATCCCGTTTGGTTATACCTCGGGACATTCCGCGGAGATCGCCAGCGAGCTTTTGGATTATTATTACGGAGATATCACGCTGGATGATATCCTGTCCGGCGGTGCCCTCAGCCTTTCGGGCGTTACGGTCAGAGACTGATCGGTGTTATGTGTTTATTACCGGAGAACGGATATGATCTTTAAATTTCGAGATTATAAAATTCGGTTCTTTAATCTCAGGATCCTCCTTTATGTGGCGATCCTGTGCTTTTTCGGCGTGCAGTTTGTCGGCAGTGCCGCTGCAGCGACCGCGGATCCCTCC
Organism: uncultured Lachnospiraceae bacterium; assembly: GCA_964385575.1. Classification (GTDB taxonomy): domain Bacteria; phylum Bacillota; class Clostridia; order Lachnospirales; family Lachnospiraceae; genus RGIG5636. The sequence goes on from CAYLPO010000074.1 coordinate 5,510, forward strand.
GCGACCATGAACAAACAGATCATCGGCATTGCGCTCGGCGTTATCCTGATGATGGTCGTGGCATTGATCGATTATCATTTTCTGCTTCGGTTTGCTTTGCCGATCTGGATCATAGTGATCCTGATCTTACTGGTCGTCCGGTTTTTCGGTGCCACTTATAACAATGCCACACGCTGGATCGAACTGCTGGGCGGCCGAATCTCCATCCAGCCTTCCGAGATCTGTAAGATCCTTCTGATCCTGGTATTTGCCGCATTGTTTTCAAGGGCGGTAACGGAAGAGCGTATAAGTCGTTTTCCTACGATCGTGCAGGGCGTCATCACCATGGCAATTCCGGTCGGTTTGATCATGCTCCAGCCGGATCTGTCGACTTCTCTGGTCATTGTGACGACTTTCGCAATCATGTATTTCGCTGCCGGTCTGAACTATAAGATCGTCGGAGGTGTACTGGCCGCCCTCGGAGCCGGCATTGCCGGTGTGATCTTTTATGCGGTCAAGATCGCGGATCCGGCCACGGTATCGAATTACCAGATCAAACGTATCATGGCCTGGCTCGATCCTTCCGCTTTTCCGGATATCGTTTACCAGCAGACCAATTCCATCATGGCCATCGGAAACGGCGGTCTGAACGGGATGGGACTCTTTAACACGACCCTCGAATCGGTCAAAAACGGCAATTATCTGTCCGAACAAGACACGGATTTTATTTTTGCCGTCGTCGGAGAAGAGGTTGGATTTATAGGAAGTTGTGCTATAATCATCCTGATGGTACTTCTTATACTGGAGTGCCTCTATATGGCTTATAAGGCAAAGGATATGGGCGGACGTCTGATCTGTGTCGGGTATGCAGGTATTCTGATGTTCCAGTCGTTCTTTAATATCGGTGTAGCGACAGGGCTTCTGCCGAATACCGGACTTCCGCTTCCTTTCCTGAGCGCAGGCCTTAGCTCGATCATCAGTCTGTTTATCGGACTGGGTCTGGTACTGAATGTCGGAATGCAGCGAGAGATCTCCAGATCTTCTACAGGGAGCTATGAACCATGAATATCGGCCTGATCGCGCATGATAACAAAAAAAAGCTCATGCAGAATTTCTGTATCGCCTATTACAGGATCCTGAAACAGCATGAGCTGTTTGCTACAGGTGCGACCGGTCATTTGATCGAGGAAGCCACGAATCTTACCGTCCACAAATTCCATGCCGGGAATCTGGGAGGCGGAGAGCAGATGGCCATGAACATTGAGAATAATCTCATCGATATGGTCTTTTTTCTTCAGGATCCTTACTTTAACAGTAAGAATGAACCTGACATCGTAAACATTCTGAAACTTTGCGATCTTCATAATATCCCGATCGCCACAAACCTCGCAACTTCCGAATTGCTGGTCCTGGCTCTCGAGAGAGGAGACGTAGAGTGGAGAAATAATTTCAAGTGAGCAGCTTGAACAGCAGCAGAATAAAGGAGGAATGAGATATGCTTCATATCATCGCCGGCAGAAAAGGAAAAGGCAAAACGAAATATCTTCTGGATAAGGCAAATGCCGCGGTCAAGGAAGTTACCGGTACGATCGTATACATTGACAAGAACGACAAGCATATGCATGAGCTCAGCAATAAAGTCCGGCTCATCGATGCCAGTCAGTACCCCATCCGATCCTATAATGCGTTTGTCGGCTTTATCTGCGGCATCATTTCTCAGGATTATGATCTTCAGGAAATCTATCTTGACAGCTTTTTAAAAGTTTCTCATCTGGAAGGACAGGACATCACTGCTTCCATCAAGGAACTGGCGGAGATCGCC
>CAYLPO010000075.1:0-7299 GCA_964385575.1 uncultured Lachnospiraceae bacterium
CCGGATCATTGTCCGGACCAGCGTGATCGGCATTCTGGCGAACGTCTTTCTGGCCGCTTTTAAGGCGGTGATCGGACTGCTGTCGAACTCGATCGCGGTCGTGCTGGACGCGGTCAATAACCTGTCGGACGCGCTTTCGAGCGTGATCACGATCGTCGGCACCAAGCTCGCGAACAAGCGCCCGGATAAGAAGCATCCGCTGGGTTACGGGCGGATCGAGTATCTGAGCGCCATGATCGTCTCGGCCATCGTGCTGTACGCCGGCATTACGTCGCTCGTGGAGTCCATCAAGAAGATCATCCATCCGGAGACGCCGGACTATGCACCGGTGTCGCTGATCATTATTGCCGCGGCGGTGATCGTGAAGATCATCCTGGGGCGTTTCGTGAGCGCGCGCGGCAAGAAGGTCGATTCTCAGGCTCTGGTGGCTTCCGGAAAGGACGCGTCGTTCGATGCCATTCTCTCGGCGTCGGTGCTGGCCTCCGCTGTGATCTACCTCACGACGCATGTGTCGATCGAGGCGTTCGTGGGTGCCGTCATTGCCGTGATCATCATTAAGAGCGGCATCGAGATGATGATCGAGACGCTGAACGACATTCTGGGACAGCGCGCGGACGCGGAGGACACGAAGGAAGTGCTGCGTGCGCTGAATGCGATGCCGGATGTGCGCGGCGCTTATGACCTGATCCTGTATAATTTCGGTCCGAACCGTGATTACGCTTCCGTGCATCTGGAGCTGCCGGACACGATGACGGTCGAAGAAGTGGACCGCCTGACCCGCCGCGCGCAGATGGAGGTCTATCAGAAGACCGGCGTGATCCTGACCGGAGTGAGCGTGTATTCATTCAATACGGTCAATGAAGAGGCCGCGAAGATTCGCGAAGCCGTCGCGGGCATCGTGCGAAGTCACGACTGGGCAGTGCAGTTCCACGGCTTTTACGCGGATACGGAAGCGAAGCAGATGCGTTTTGACGTCGTGATGAGCTTCGACGTTGACCCGAAGGAGGGCATTGCGCAGATCTGCGAAGAGGTGAAGGCGCTGTATCCGGACTGGCAGGTCATGGCCATCCCGGATGTGGATGTCTCGGTGACGAACCTGGAAGAGTAATTGGCGCAATACTGTCGGAGGCTGACCGCGTCGGAAGGAGAGATATGGCAAAACTGCATTTCGCGTCGGATTATATGGACGGCGCGCACCCGAAGGTCCTGGAGGGACTCGTTCTCACGAACGAGGACCGTACCCCGGGCTATGGAACCGATGATTATACCGCTCTGGCGAAAGAGCGTATCCGTGATGCCTGCGAATGCCCGGAGGCGGAAGTCTATTTCCTGGTCGGCGGCACGCAGACGAACGCGGTCTGCCTGGCCGGGCTTCTGGCACCCTATGAGGGTGTGATCGCGGCGGATACCGGGCATGTGAGCATGCATGAGGCCGGAGCTGTTGAGTTTACGGGGCACGAGGTCCTGACGCTTCCGGGCCATGACGGAAAACTGGATCCGGCGGAAGTTGATTCGTACTGCGCGAGCTTTTTCGCGGATGAGAATCATGATCACATGGTCTTTCCGGGGGCGGTCTATGTGTCGCAGCCCACGGAATCCGGGACGGTCTATTCTTTATCGGAACTCGAAAAATTCCGGACAGTCTGCGACAGGTTCGGGATGCGGCTTTATCTGGACGGCGCCAGACTCGCCTATGCGCTTGCGTGTGAGGCGTGCGATGTGACATTGCCTGATATTGCCAGGCTTTGTGATGTCTTTTACATCGGCGGGACTAAGTGCGGCGCACTGTTCGGCGAGGCGGTCGTCGTGCCGAAACCGGGGACGATCCCGCATTTCTTTACCATCATCAAGCAGCGCGGAGCGCTCCTGGCCAAAGGCCGCGTTCTGGGGCTGCAGTTTCTGGTACTGTTTACGAACGGCCTCTATCAGGAACTCGGAAAAGACGCCATGCGTATGGCCGACCTGCTGCGGGGGGTACTGACCGAAAAAGGCTATGAGCTCTGCTACGGATCGCCCACGAACCAGATCTTCGTGCGCCTTCCGGATGAGCGCCTGGAGGAGCTCTCGAAATACGTGGAGTATTCGTTCTGGGAGAAGACGGATCCGGACCACACGGTCATCCGCCTGGCAACCGGCTGGAGCACGAAGGAGGCGGAAGTGCGGTTTCTGGAGGGACTTCTTTGACAGGCATCATGGAACATATCATCCACCCCATCCCGCCCACATTTGACGCGGATTCGGAGATCCTGATCCTGGGGAGCTTCCCTTCCGTGAAGTCGCGGGAGATGGCCTACTTTTACGGTCACCCGCAGAACCGTTACTGGAAGGTTCTCGCGGCATTGTTTGAGGAAGCAGTGCCCATGACCGTGGATGAACGCCGGGCGTTCCTGCTGCGGCATCGGATCGCCGCATGGGATGTGATCGGAGAATGCACCATCACGGGGTCTTCGGACGCATCCATCCGTGACGTGGTGCCGAACGACCTCGGACCCATCCTGCGGGGGTCGCGCGTGCAGCGGATCTTCGTGAACGGGAAGACCGCGGAGAAAATGTTCCGGAAGTACACGGAGCCGGTGCTGCGGGAGATGATCGTTTCCGGGAGGTTCCTGCATGAGGAGCGGCCGGCATTGCTGCCGGCAGTCTGCCTGCCCTCGACCAGCCCTGCTAACGCAGCGTGGTCGCTCGAGCGGCTCATCGAGGCGTGGCGTGTGATCTTACATGCTGCGGGAGATGCCTGCATTGAGACGAAAGAAGGACGAACTTGAAGAGAAAGGCACTCATCTTTTTTGTCATATTGGCAGCCGCGCTCGCGGTCCTGAATCTGGCCTGCTCGGTCGCGTTCGGTCGGACCTATACGTTTCAGGAAGACGCGCGTTACCTGAATGCGAGCGAAGAGGACCTGACCATATCGTACGAGGAAGATGCGGACTGCGTCGAACTGATCGACCGGCAGTTTGAAGACGGCGTTTTGTCGCTGACTTTCCGCGGGGTGCATCCGGGAAGAGTTTTCGTGGTGGTGAGCGGACCCGAAGGCATCAGCTGGACCGTGCTTCTGTACGTGCATCCCATGAACATCATCACGGAAGGAAATTACTTCGGGATGTATACCGGGGCGCGTGTCGTGCCCGCCAGCACAACGCTTTTCCTGGCGGCACTTCTGGTGTGTATGATCCTCAAATACCGCCGCGATATGCAGCGGAATATGTACCAGTACCGGAACATCCGCGATATGGGCCTGATCCTGTTTCTGGCGCTGCTTCTGGTGAACCAGATCCTGCAGCTGTCTGCCTACAGAGGACTGATCGCGACCATCCGGTCCACGATGTCGTCCGTGCAGATGGCCGCGTACATCCTGCTGCCGGTATCCTTTATCGGCTCCGCGGTCGTGACGGTCAGCAATCTGGTCCTTCTCCGGCGCGAAGGCCGCACCTGGAGGAATATGCTGGGCTGCATCATCGGAGTTCTGTACTGCCTGGGGATGCTTCTTCCCTTCATTCTGGGTGAGCTTCTGCAGCGTTCGACCGTGATCGATGTCCATAATGAGCAGGGAGCTGCGCTCTATGTGGAGATGGCCATCGAAGGCATCATCTTCACAATCGTGGTCTATCTGGCATGCATTCTGGCCGCGACCATTATTCTGGGGGTCAAGTCTGCGCGGCATATCCCCAAATTCGATAAAGATTACATTCTGATCCTGGGCTGCAAAGTCCGGCGGGACGGCACGCTCACGCCGCTGCTGCGCGGCCGGGCAGACCGGGCCGTGGAGTTCGCGCGCATGCAGCAGGAGGCGGTCGGAAAACCGCTGATCTTCGTGCCTTCCGGCGGTAAGGGCGGCGATGAGACCGTTTCCGAGGCGGAGGCCATCCGAAACTATCTGGTCAGTCAGGGCATCCCTGAAGAGCAGATCATGATGGAAGACAAGTCGGCGAACACCTATGAGAATCTGGGCAATTCCATGGCGCTGATCCGGGCGCGCGAGGGCGGCGAGGACGCGAAAGTGGCGTTCTCCACGACGAATTATCACGTGATGCGATCCGGTCTGTACGCCACGAAGCAGGGCTTTCTGGTCGAGGGCATCGGCAGCCGGACGAAGAGCTATTTCTGGATCAATGCCTTCTTCCGCGAGTACGTGGCCACACTGCAGGTACATAAGAAAACACATGTGCCGGTCATGCTGGTGATGGTACTGGTGACCATTGCTACGACATTGACCGTGTACTGGTCGAACCTGATTTGAAGCAGGAGGTGAACTATGTCCATACTGGCGGCATTCATGGTCCCGCATCCGCCCCTGATCGTTCCGGCGGTCGGAAGAGGCGGTGAAGCGGAGATTGCGGAGACAGCGGCGGCCTATGAGCGGGTCGCGGAAGAGATCGCGGCGCTGAAGCCGGAGACCATCATCATTACCAGCCCCCATCAGACCATGTATCTGGATTATTTTCATATCTCTCCGGGCACCGGGGCGTCCGGATCCTTCCGGGATTTTCGGGCACCGGAAGTGCGGTTTGAGGAGCAGTATGACCGAAAGCTGCGGGATGTGATCTGCCGGCTCGCGGACGAGCGTGATTTCCCCGCTGGGACCGAAGGCGAGCGGGAACCCCGTCTGGACCACGGGACCATGGTGCCTCTGTGGTTTATCCGTCGGAAGTATACCGGCGGAAAGATCCTGCGGGTGGGACTTTCCGGTCTGCCGCTGACCGAGCATTACCGGTTCGGCCAGATGATCCGCGAGGCCGTGGAGGAGACGGGCCGGCGCTGCGTGTTCGTGGCCAGCGGCGACCTCTCGCATAAGCTGCAGCCGCACGGACCCTACGGGTTCGCACCGGAGGGGCCGGAGTATGACGCCCGGATCATGGACGTCTGCGGCCGTGCGGCGTTCGGGGAGCTGTTTGATTTTGATGAGGACTTCTGCGAGCGCGCCGCTGAGTGCGGACATCGTTCGTTCGTGATCATGGCGGGCGCATTCGACGGTCTGGCCGTGCGCGCAGAGCGGCTGTCGCACCAGGATGTGACCGGCGTGGGCTATGGGATCTGTACGTTTTATCCCCAGGGTCCGGATGAGCGCCGGCATTTCCTGAACACTTATCTGGAACAGAAAGAAGCGGAGGCCGGCAAGGCAGCTGCAGTGCATTCCGCGGATGCGGATGCGGATCCCTATGTGAGGCTCGCGTGGGCTTCGCTCGAAAGCTGGATCTTAAGGCGACAGATCCTGGACCCGAAGGCCGTGGCCGGAGAGCTGCCGGAGGTGCTGAGGACCACCCGTGCAGGCGCTTTTGTCTCTATCCATAAGAACGGAAGGCTGCGCGGCTGCATCGGGACCATTGCCCCGACGCAGGACAATGTGGCGGAGGAGATCATCTACAATGCCGTAAGCGCCGCTTCCCGCGACCCGCGCTTCAATCCCATCCGACCGGAGGAACTGGCTGACCTTGATGTCAGCGTGGACGTGCTCGGTGCGCCGGAAGACATTGATTCACCCTCGGAACTGGATGTAAAGCGCTACGGCGTCATCGTCAGCTGCGGGTCCAGGCGCGGACTGCTGCTGCCGGATCTGGACGGCGTGGATACCGTGGAGGAGCAGATCGACATTGCCCGCGAGAAAGGCGGGATCGGGCAGGAAGAGCCTTACAGGCTGCAGCGGTTTGAGGTGGTGCGGCATCACTGAGGAGGAAGAGAATGGCTGTTTGCGGAGTCTGTTTCCGGCATTGTGACATCGCGGAAGGGGAACTCGGATTCTGCGGGGCGCGGACCTGCCGCGGCGGTGAGGTGACCGCCGCAAATTACGGCCGGGTGACTGCGCTGGCACTGGACCCCATCGAGAAGAAACCGCTCCGCCGGTTTTATCCGGGGAGCATGATCCTCTCGGTCGGAAGCTACGGCTGCAACCTGCATTGTCCGTTCTGTCAGAACCATGAGATCTCCTGGTCGAAGGAGGCGCTGCGGGAGGGGCAGCAGGCGGAGCGGATCACTCCAGAGGAGCTGGCAGATGCGGCGGAGCGGTACAAGGACCGGGGAAACATTGGCCTGGCGTTTACCTATAACGAGCCGCTCATCGGCCTGGAGTTCGTGCGGGATGCCGCGCGCCTGGTGCATGAGCGCGGAATGAAGAACGTCTTGGTCACGAACGGCACGGCGGAGATCGCGGCCCTCGAGGAGGTCCTGCCTTACATTGATGCCATGAACATCGATCTGAAGGGCTTTTCGGAGCGGTATTACCGCGGCGTGCTCGGCGGGGATCTGCAGACGGTGCAGCGCTTCATTGCGCGGGCGGTGCAGTCGTGCCACGTGGAGCTTACGACACTGATCATCCCGGGAGAGAACGACTCGGAAGAGGAGATGCGGCAGGAGACGGCCTGGATCGCAGGGCTGAAAGATGCGGACGGCAGGACGGTCGGCGCAGAGATCCCGCTGCACATCTCGCGGTTCTTCCCGCGGTTTCATATGACGGACCGAGGGGCTACGAACGTGGGCCTGGTGTACCGGCTGGCGGATGTCGCCGGGGAGCGGCTGAAGCATGTCTATACGGGAAACTGCTGATGATCTGTCAGATAGATCGTTTTTATTATTGCTGAAAGAGGAGACATATGAACGTTCTGGTCTTAAACGGTTCCCCTGCGGGAACGAACAGCATCACACTGCAGACCGTGCATTATATCGGGCAGTTCTATCCGAACTGCACCTTCGACGAACTGCACGTGGGTGCGCGCATCCGTCTGTATGAAAAGGATTTTTCCGAGGCGCAGGAGGCGCTCGAAGCCGCAGACCTGATCCTGTTTTGTTATCCGGTCTATACGTTTCTGGTACCGGCACAGCTGCACCGGTTTATCGAATTGATGAAAGAGAGCAGGGCGGAGATCGCCGGGAAGTACGCGGCACAGATCAGCACGTCGCTTCATTTTTATGATGTGACCGCGCATAAGTTCATCGAGGAAAACTGCGCAGACCTGGGTCTGAAGTATCTCGGCGGACTGTCCGCGGATATGGAAGACCTCCTGACGGAAAAAGGGCAGCGGGAAGCTCTGGAATTCTGGGACTATGTGCAGTGGCAGATCGGAGTGGGCAATGTTCCCCCCGTTGAAGCGGACCCTGCCGGAACACCGCCGTTTCCTGGAAAGAGCAGCGTCGTCGGGAATCTGGTCATTGTGACCGACCTCTCCCCGAAGCCGGATGAAACCCTGCGGGAGACGGACGAAGAGGCTTATGAGAAGGCCTATGCAGACTATGCGGCGGACGTTCCGCTGCGTCATCTGATCCGGACATTCCGGGCGGAGGCGCCGTTTCGAACGAAAGTTGTGAACC
>CAYLPO010000076.1:0-7263 GCA_964385575.1 uncultured Lachnospiraceae bacterium
GACCTAGAGCCAGACATCCTGGAATGTGAAGTCAAGTGGGCCTTAGAAAGCATCCCTGTGAACAAAGCTAGTGGAGGTGATGGAATTCCAGTTGAGTACCATCATGGTCGGTGGTGCGCCTGTTACGCAGGAGTTCGCGGATGAGATCGGCGCGGATGTCTACACCGTGGATGCCGGTGCTGCTGCCGAGAAGGCCAAAGAGCTGGCAACCGCATGATCAGTTTGACCTGATCCCAAAGACGATACAGTCCCGCGTTTTTTGCGGGACTGTATTTTCTTTTTTCCTTTTGTCATTTCTTTTCCGATTTTATTTGTCTATTCTTTTGATATTTTGATGGAAACTGCAGTTTTCATGTGTTATCCTATGGGTAATTGCAGTGTTTTCAGAAATCTATCATTAAACGCAAATAAGCAAGAACACATGCCACGCATAATAAAGGAGGTAACTATCACATGATCATCGTAGGCGAAAAGATCAACGGCTCCATCCCTTCCATGGGTAAGGCGATCGCTGAGAGAAACGGCGAGTACATCAAAGAGATGGCGAAGAAGCAGGCCGACGGCGGTGCTACTTACATCGATTGCTGCGCCAGCGTGAACGAAGGCGAAGTCGAGACCCTGAAGTGGATGATCGACCTGATCCAGGAAGTCACCGATGTTCCGATCTGCATTGACAGCCCGAGCCCCGAAGTTCTGGTCGAGGTCCTGGACTACATTAAGAAGCCGGGTCTCTGCAACTCCGTTTCCGGCGAGGGTAACAAGATCGATCTGATCTTCCCGAAGATCGCTGACACGAAGTGGAACGTCGTCGCGCTGCTGTCCGACGACACCGGTATCCCGAAGGATGCTGAGGGCCGTATCCGCGTTCTGAACAACATCATGGCCGAGGCCGAGAAGTACGGCATCGCACAGGATCGTATCTTCATTGACCCGCTGGTCGAGATGCTCTGCGCGGCTGAGGACGGCATCGAGATCGTCATCGAAGTCGAGAAGTACATCAAGGAGCACTATCCGGATCTGCACATCATCTGCGCGGTTTCGAACATCTCCTACAACCTGCCTTACCGTAAGATCGTGAACCAGGCCTTCGCAGCCGTCGCGATGTGGTTCGGTATGGACGCAGCCGTCATGGATCCGCTGAACCGTGACCTGCGCGGCACCATCTACGCGACCGAGGCTCTCCAGGGCGAGGACTTCTTCTGTGTCGAGTACATCGATGCGTTCCGTGAGGGCGTGTTCGGCCCCGTGAAGGACTGACCGCAGCCTTAAGCATCACAGTTTGAAAAGAGAGAGCGGTGCGTTTTCACGCATCGCTCTTTTTGATTTCTGGGCGCAAAAACGGATGAATAATCGGATACAAAAACGCCCGGGAGCATTCTCCCGGGCGTTCGTGCAATGACTATACTTTTTAATCCTCTTCGCCTACGCGGCCTTCTTCGAACTCTTTCAGCAGTTCGATTTCTCCCAGGTAAGCCAGGATTGCGCGGATACAGCCGTCCACGCCGACCTCGCCTGAATCCAGACACAGGTGGTAATTCTGCGCACGGCCCCAGATGCTTCCGGTGTAATACTGGTAGTACTCCTTCCGCTTCTTATCTACTTCCTTGATCCGCTCTTCGAGCGCCTTTCCGCCCTCGGTCTCCGGCTCCAGCGCCAGCGTCCGCTCCATGCGCTTCTTAATGTTCGCGTGGATAAACACATTAATGCTGTCGCTTAAGATCCGGTCAGCACAGCGGCCCACGATCACGCACGGGCCCTTCATGGCCAGCCGGCGGATCATGTTCGACTGCGCCACGAAAATGGCGTCTGACATGGGGATCTGGTAGATCTCGGAAAACGAGCGGTGCTCGATCAGCTCCAGACCCGCCTGATCCACGACATGCTCGTCGTAATGCGCAAAGATGTCCTCGGCGATGTTCGTGTTTTCCGACGCCAGCTTAATGAGCTCTTTATCATACAGAGGAACACCTAACAGATCTGCCAGCTTTTCCCCCAGCTCATGTCCGCCGCTTCCGAGTTCCCGGCTGATGGTGATGACTTTATCCATAAGGTTCCTCCTTTCACGCCAAACCACAGATGATGCCTCCGGGGCACCGGAGGAAGATCCTCCTTTTACAGTATAACACAAATGCTGTGACATTGCCCACATTTCACCGGGACAATGCAGACGTCCGCGGGTCCCGCTCCGACTGCAGGCCTCATTCCTCCCCGTACTGCTGCGCGAGCAGCCCGGTCACGAAATTTTTCGCCGCGCGGGGGCTCCGTCCGCCGTTGCGGATCGCATACGCCTCCGCCTCCTGAACCAGTTTTGTCACGGCTTCTTCATCTGCATCCGGCGCGAGGATCCCGCTCTGGACCGCCAGCTTCTGCACGATGTCCACGTAAAGCTCTTTATCCGGCTTCGCAAACGTCACCTGCAGGCCAAAGCGCGCCGCCAGGCTGAGGTTCTCCTGGATCGTATCGTAGAGGTGCAGATCGTCTCCCGCTCGGTCCTCCGCGGTCTCCTTCAGAAAATGCCTGCGGTTGCTGGTGGCATAGACCGCGATGTTCTTTGAACCGCCCGCCACGCTGCCCTCGAGAATGGCTTTCAATGCCGCAAAGTCGTCATCATTCGAGGAAAAGCTCAGATCGTCAATGAACAGGATAAACTTCAGCGGGTCCTCGCTCAGGCGCTCGATGACCGCCGGAATGCGGTACAAATACTTCTTCTTCACCTCGATCAGCCGCAGGCCGCGGTCGGCATACTCATTCGCGATGGCCTTCACAGTGCTGCTCTTCCCGGTTCCGGCATCGCCGTAAAGCAAAACATTATTCGCCGGAAGACCGCCCAGCAGCGCCTCGGTGTTTTCGATGATCCTTGCACGCTCACGCTCGTAACCGATCAGATCCGCCAGGCCCTTCTTATCATAAAACGGCACAGGCACCAGGCCGTCCTCATCCACGCTGAACATGTGATGAGCGGCGAACATGCCATAGCCCAGATCCGCGATATGTTCCACACGGTCCGCATAAAGCTCCTCAAGCTCCAGCGGCTCTGTCTCCCACTCCGGCAGCGTGATGTTCTGCTCGAAGCCCAGAAGGCCCTTCAGCTCCCACGCCTTTACCTGAGAAAGCTCGCCCAGCAGCCGGATTTCCGCGCGGAAGGCCGCCTCCATGCCCGCAGGCACCTTTTTCCCGGCCGCCACAGTCCGCACATATGGATTTTCGCTCTCGAGGACAATGTCGCGGATGTGAGTGCTCAAATCTCCGCCGTGGTCATACAGTTCGGAGACGAACTCTCCCCAGCAGTCCGCCTTCAGTGGTTCTTCCCCGTCCTCCGAGAGCAGCAGTTCGACCAACGCCTCGATGACCGGGTCTTCCAGCAGTCCCCGAAAGACCGCCATAGAAAGAAGTCCTTCTGTGATTTTTTTAATTCTGTCCGACACCTGTTACAACTCCTTTCGTACAGAAATATTTTTACTTCAAATCCGCCGGCAGACCGCGCGACCGCAATTTCACCATCAGGCGCAGTTTCGCGGCTTTTCGCGCATCGATGCGCTTCGCCTGCTTCCACATCTCCTGCAGGACATCCTCCGCACCCTCTCCTGCCGTCAGCCGCACGGTCACTTCCGTGAGCAGCAGTTGAAAGAGCGCTTCCTGCTGAAGATAACGGTCCGGGGCGGGACGATCCTTCACGGACGATTCCTCACAGTATACCCGGAAGATCTCCAGGCAGACCGCCAGACGGTCTTTCCAAGGCTCCCGCCGAGTCTCTTCGCCGATCACAGGCATTGGCACACCTGCACCGATCCGCCTGCTGCACAGATCCCGATCCAGATAGCAGAGCTCCTGCACCTGCGTAAGCATGGATGCCACGAACAGATCTTCGACGCACGAAACGCCGGCAGGTACACGGATTCCGCTCTTCCGTATCATCTTGACGCGGAACATGCAGGACTGCAGCGTCAGCCGCTGCTCTACACGGAACCGTCCTGCTTTCGCCCAGCCGATGATCCGGCCCGGAGCAAATGCGTTCCGAAAGCGCACCGTGTGATCCGTAAAATTCTCTCCGCCGCGCACCGTGTAGTTCGTCACGATCATGTCCACGCCGCCCGCAGCCTCGATGCGGCGGACCTTCTTCATGACATTTACCAATGATTCCGCATCCACGCCCTCACGGGGATCCAGGATCTTCAGATACCGGCCCGCCGCATACCGCACCGCGCGGTCAATACAGGCACCGATCCCGCCGGTCTCCTGATGGATCACGCGGACGATCTCCGGATGCTCCTCGGCATAGCGGTCCGCTGCCTCACCGGTCGCGTCGACAGAACCGTCATCGATCAGGATGATCTCCGCGGTCTCTCCCGCCGCCAGCAGGCTTTCCGTCAGGGCGGGAAGCTCATGCTCCGCATTCCTGCACGGCACCGCAAATGTGACCAGCTTCATGCGTCCGTTCCTTTCCAGCAAAGTTAAAAGTATGAATACTATATCATTCTGAATTCTTTTTGACAAATATTGTAAATACCGTGTTTTTACCTATAATCTATACAATGTGGGTTTATGCGCCGCGGAGTCCCGCGCGCCTGGCGGGTCTGTATGTCCGCAGCCAAAAAACCCGCATTTATACCATCCCGGAGGTTCAAAGGGAACACTATGTTGAAGGAATACACCAAAGAGACCGCCGAACTCTTCGTGGAGTTCGAAACCCGCTCCGATGGTCTGACCTCGGAAAAAGCCGCGAAGATTCTTGCGGAGCACGGCCCGAACAAATTGAAAGAGGCCCCCAAACCCTCCCTGATCCGTCGTTTCTTCGAGCAGCTGAAGGATCCCATGCTGATCATCCTGATCGCTGCCGCGGTGGTCAGCGCCGTCACCAGCATCATGCAGGGTGAATCGCTGGCGGACTTCTTTATTATCATCATCGTCGTACTGCTGAACGCCGTACTGGGTGTCTACCAGGAGTCCAAAGCCGAGGCTGCCATCGAGGCATTGCAGAGCATGACAGCGGCTACCAGCAAGGTGCTGCGTGACGCGCACATGCGGACATTGCCCTCGACGGAGATCGTGCCCGGGGACATCGTCCTGCTGGAGGCGGGTGATTCAGTTCCTGCGGACGGCCGCATCATCGAGGCGGCCAGTCTGAAGATCGAAGAAGCTGCGCTCACAGGCGAAAGCGTCCCCGTGGACAAGATCGCAGAAGCGCTGCATCTGAACGGTGCTGAGGAGATCCCGCTGGCGGACCGCGTGAACATGTGTTACATGGGCTCGACCGTGGTCTACGGCCGCGGCGCCATGGTGGTGACCCGCACCGGCATGGACACCGAGATGGGAAAGATCGCGGACGCACTGGATGCCGCGGAAGACGAACAGACCCCCCTGCAGAAAAACCTCACTCAGCTCGGGAAGATCCTCTCGGTGGTCGTCCTTCTGATCTGTATCTTTATCTTTGTCTTTAACCTGGTCCGCGCCGGAAGCCATGATCTGAACACGGTGCTGTCCACGTTCATGATCGCTGTCTCACTCGCGGTCGCGGCCATCCCCGAGGGCCTCGCCACGGTCGTTACCGTGGTGCTGTCCATCGGCGTGACGAATATGTCAAGGCGCAAGGCCATCATCCGCCGGCTGACTGCCGTCGAAACACTGGGCTGCGCGCAGGTCATCTGCTCGGACAAGACCGGTACGCTGACCCAGAACCGCATGACCGTCGTCGAGCACGTGGGCGATGAGCAGCTGCTGGCGAAAGCCATGGCATTGTGCTCGGACGCTGTCCTGAACGAGGCCGGCGAGGCAGAAGGCGAGCCTACGGAGGCCGCGCTCGTGGCCTATGCCGCGAAGGTCGGGCTTCCGAAGGCCGAGCTGCAGAAATCAGAACCCCGCTTCGGCGAAGCGCCGTTCGACTCCGACCGGAAGATGATGACGACGGTCCACGAGACCGTGGACACTCCGGAAGAGGATTTCATCCAGTACACCAAGGGTGGACCCGATGTGCTCCTGGCGCAGTGCACGTCCTACATCGAGGACGGACAGATCTTCCCGATGACCGAGGAAAAGCGTGCGGAATTTCTGGCCGCAAACAAAGCCATGGCGGACCGCGCGCTGCGCGTGCTGGCGGCGGCGTTCCGGCACTGGGAGTTTATGCCCGAAAGCCTCTCGCCCTCTTACCTGGAGCAGGATCTGTGCTTCATCGGCCTGACGGGCATGATCGATCCGGTGCGGCCTGAAGTCAAAGACGCCATCGCACTCTGCCGCAGCGCGGGTATCCGGCCGGTCATGATCACCGGCGACCATATCGATACCGCGGTCGCGATCGCAAAGGAGCTGAACATCATCGATTCCCCGGCGCAGGCATTGACCGGCGCGCAGCTGAACCAGATCAGCGAGGAAGAACTCGATGCCACCATCGCAAACTACGGCGTCTACGCGCGCGTGCAGCCAGAGCATAAGGTGCGGATCGTGGGCGCCTGGAAGAAAGCCGGCTGCGTGACCGCCATGACCGGTGACGGCGTCAATGACGCTCCCTCCATCAAAGCTGCCGACATCGGCGTGGGCATGGGCATCACCGGAACGGACGTCACGAAGAATGTCGCGGACATGGTCCTCGCGGACGACAACTTCGCGACCATCGTCAGCGCCGTCGACGAAGGCCGGCGCATCTATGACAATATCCGCAAGGCCATCCAGTTCCTACTGGCCTCGAACATCAGCGAGGTGCTGGGCGTGTTCCTGGCGACGCTGTTCGGTTTTACGCTGCTGAAGCCCGTACACCTGCTGTTTATCAATCTGATCACGGACACGTTTCCGGCGCTTGCGCTGGGCGTGGAGAAGGCCGAGCCGGGTCTGATGGAGCGGCCGCCGCGCAAATCCACCGACGGCATCTTCTCGAACGGTCTGGGGCTGGATGTGCTCTATCAGGGCGTGTGTGTGGCGCTGATCGTGCTTTCGAGTTATATTCTGGGGCATTGCCTGGAAATCGGTTACTTTGAGATGCCGCGCGGAATCTCTCCGGACGGCATGACGATGGCATTTATCACCATGAACATGGCAGAGATCTTCCACAGCTTCAACATGCGCAGCCAGCGGCACTCGGTGTTCACACTGGGCTATCAGAATAAGACTCTGTGGCTGTCCATGCTCGGCAGCTTCGTGATCTGCTTCGCGGTGGTCATGATCCCTCCGGTGGCAGGCGTGTTCGGATTCACGAGCGTGAGCGGACTGGAGTTCATCCTAGCGGTGGTGCTGGGCTTCCTGATCATTCCGATCGTGGAGATCGTGAAAGCGTGT
>CAYLPO010000077.1:0-7172 GCA_964385575.1 uncultured Lachnospiraceae bacterium
ACGCTCAGGCTGTAGAACAGCTGGCCGATGGCGTCCATGACGATGAAGAAGAACCTCCGCACCGTCACGCCCTCCAGGCTCGGGACCAGGAACACGCGCAGGCCCTGCAGGCCGGTCACGACCGTGCCGCTGTCCGTCGTGCGGCGGATGGTCAGCGAGAAGATGGCAATGCCGATGACCAGGATCAGCAGGATGGGCATGAGCACGGTCGAAGATTTTTCAATACCGCCCTCAACGCCCTTAAACACGATCACCGCGCAGATCACAAGGAAGATCAGCATAAAGATGATGGGCTCATACTGCCCCGTGATGAACGTGGTAAAGTAGCCGTCCTGCGCCGCATCCATGCCGTGGCCGGTCAGGAACGCGACGAAATACTTCACCACCCAGCCGCCGATCACGCAGTAGTAAGGCATGATGATAAAAGGGACCACGCTGGCGATGACGCCCATGAACCCCGCGCCCTTCTTCAGCTGACCGTATGCGGTCAGCGGGCTCTGTTTGGTCTTTCGGCCGATGGCGACTTCGGTCGTCAGCAGCGTGAATCCGAAGGTCAGCGCCAGAACGATGTAGATCACCAGGAACAGACCGCCGCCGTTGCGCGCCGCGAGGTACGGGAACCGCCAGATGTTTCCCAGACCGACCGCCGAACCGGCCGCAGCCAGCACGAAACCGATCGATCCGCGGAAGGATCCTCTTTCTTTTTTCTCCATAGATTACTCCTTTACAGCAAGATCAGTGATGTCATACTTCAAGCCGAAGATCAAACCAGGTCTTTCTGCGTCAGATAATGATACAACGCCCCGATCAGGTTCGCATCGTTTCCGAATGTGCAGGCCGTGATCTCCGGCCGGCGCATGGGCATCATGGCTCCGAGTTCTTCCCAGGCCTCATCCAGTTTTCGTCCGACGGCAGCGATCAGCGCCGGCTGGCGGCTGATCCCGCCCCCGATCGAGAACCGATCCACATCCAGAACTGCCTGCAGTGTAAGGATGCCGCTTACCAGTCCCCCGGCATATTCGTCCAGCGCGGCCGCCGCATCCGGGTCACCCGCATTCAGCCGTTCGAAGAATATCCGGCCGTTTACGGAGCCCTCTTCCAGACAGAGGCAGGTCTCATATCTGCGTGTGAGGCCTCCCGCGCCGCCGCGCAGTCCCCAGATCCCGGGGAACGTGTATCTTCCGGTGATATCCGAAGCCATCCAGGAAAACTCACCTGCCGCGCCCGACGGACCGCGATGGATCTTTCCGTCGAGGATCACCGCGCCGCCTACGCCGGTGCCCAGCGTCATGACCACGCCGTTTTTCACGCCGCGCATGGATCCTTTCCAGAGTTCGGCCAGAGCGGCGCACTTCGCGTCATTTTCCGCTGTGAACGGAATGCCGATCCGATCCGCCAGAAGCGCCGCGAGATCCGTCTCGTGCACGTACGTCAGCGAGCCGCCGGTATAAAAATACCCGCGCTCCGCGTCGATCCGGCCGGGCGCGCTCATGACCAAAGCCTCCGCCTGCGGAAACAGCTCACGGACAGAGACCAGCGTCTCCAGATAAACTTCCAGACCGTCCATGGGGGTCGGCATCTCGCCTTTTTCGAGGATGGAACCATCCCGGTCCATCAGGGCATACTTGATATTCGTGCCGCCGACGTCGATGCCCAGATACAGAGCCATAACACACCCTCCTCTGATTGTGTTATCATAGCATAGAACGCCTGTTCATGTAGCGGGAAATACAAACATCTTTTTAATTATTGTGATTCCGCATACCTATTATTTTCCTTATACCGCACGGCGCAGTATCACGCCGATCATCTTTGCCGTTTTTCCGGAAGCAAAGCGTGCTGCGGCCTGCATTGTATGAATCAGGGAGGCTCAATCATGTTCAAAAACGATTTCCTGTGGGGCGGCGCGGTCGCCGCGAACCAGCTCGAGGGCGCATGGGACGCCGACGGCAAGGGCGTCAGCACAGCGGACTGCATGACGGCGGGGGCTGTCGACCGCGCGCGCGAATACACGGACGGCGTGCTGCCCGGGGTATACTATCCTTCGCATGACGCGATCGATTTTTATCACCGGTATCCGGAGGACATCGCCCTGTTCGCGGAGATGGGTTTCAAGGCCTTCCGCACTTCCATCAACTGGACGCGGATCTTCCCCGAGGGCGATGAAACGGAACCGAACGAGGCCGGGCTGCAGTTCTATGACCGGCTGTTTGACGAATGCCGGAAGTACGGAATCGAGCCCGTGGTAACGATCAGCCATTATGAGACGCCTTACGCGCTCGTGCAAAAGTACGGGTCGTGGACCGACCGCCGGCTGGTGGAGTTTTACGAACGGTACTGCCGGACCATCTTCACCCGGTATCGAGAGAAGGTCCATTACTGGATGACGTTTAATGAGATCAATGTCCTCGCCCTGAAGCCCGAGATGGCCGCCGGGATCCGCAGCGATGTAAAGGATCCGGATCATTGGCAGAAAATCCTGCAGGCGGCGCATCATGAGTTTCTGGCAAGCGCGGAAGCTGTGAAGCTCTGCCACGAGATCATCCCCGGTGCGAAGATCGGCATGATGATGCTCTATCCCGTGACCTACGCGGCTACCTGCGCGCCGGACGATGTCATGGAAAAGATCCGGAACATGGATCTGCACTACTATTTCAGCGATATGCAGGTGCGCGGGTATTATTCGCCGAAGGCGCGGAAGATGCAGGAGCGGCTCGGTGTGGCGCTGGCAGAGGAGCCGGGGGATGCACAAATCCTGCGGGCTGGATGCGTCGATTACATTGGTTTTTCCTACTATATGAGCAGTGTGGCAAAAGCTCCCACGGCGGACGGCGCATCGACGGAGGACCGAATCGGCGGAAACATGATCGAGGCCATCCGGAACCCGTACCTGGAGGCCAGCGACTGGGGCTGGCAGATCGATCCGGTGGGGCTTCGGATCAGCCTGAACGAGCTGTACGACCGGTATCAGATCCCGCTGTTCGTGGTGGAAAACGGGCTGGGCGCGGTGGATGAGCCGGTGCTGACGGATACAGGCTTTGCAGTCCACGATCATTACCGCATCGATTATCTCCGCCGTCACATTCAGGAGATGAAAAAAGCCGTCGAGGAAGACGGCGTGGATCTGATGGGCTACACACCCTGGGGCGTGATCGACCTGTTCTCTGCAGGGACCGGCGAGATGAAGAAACGCTACGGCTTCATCTACGTAGACCGGGATGATGCCGGGCGCGGAACGCTCTCGCGGAGCCGAAAGGACTCTTTTTACTGGTATCAGCGCGTGATTCAGTCGAATGGGGAAGCGTTATAAGTGCGGCAGGAACATTTCTGTCCCGCGGAGCGCACATCATATCTCTTCCTGCTTTTCAGTTATGAAACTGTCCGTTTCTCAGATATTCCGCACTGCCTCGATCACATTCGAAACACCGATGATGCGCATGCCGGCGTACTCTCCGCCGGAGGCATTCCCTGCTCCGGAAGCGTGACCCGAAACCGCCGCTCCCTTCAAATTCCGCAGGCAGCTCTTCGGCAGGATACACGTTGTGAAGCCCTGTCTGGCCGCCTCGCGCACGCGGTCCTCCGCGCGGCTTACTGAACGCACCTCGCCGGACAGCCCGACCTCGCCGAACGCGATCACCCCCTCCGGGACCGGCCGGTCCGCCAGGCTCGACGCGACCGCCAGCACGATCCCCAGATCCGCCGCAGGCTCGGTCACGCGCATGCCTCCCGCGATATTCACATAGACATCCTCATCCCAGAGCTTGGCACCGGCGCGCTTCTCCATGACCGCGATCAGCAGATTCAGACGGTTATAATCCACGCCCGCCGCGGTGCGCCTGGGCGTGCCGAAATTCGTCTTGCAGGCCAGCGCCTGGATCTCGATCAGCAGCGGACGAGTCCCCTCCATGGAGCAGGTCACGACCGACCCCGGCGCATCTTTCGGCCGCCCCTCGAGCAGAAAACCCGACGGATCCGGCACCTCGGCCAGACCGTCCTCGCGCATCTCGAAGACCCCGATCTCATTCGTCGCGCCGAAACGGTTCTTCACGCTGCGCAGAATGCGGTACGCCGCGTTTTTCTCCCCTTCGAAGTACAGCACCGTGTCGACCATGTGCTCCAGCATCCGCGGGCCCGCGACCGTGCCCTCTTTCGTGACGTGGCCGACCAGGAAGATCGTCACGCCGAAGCCTTTGGCCGCCTGCATGAACGCCATGGTGCACTCGCGGATCTGTGTAGGGCTTCCGGGCGAGGCGGTCACATCCTCCCGGTACATGGTCTGAATGGAATCGATCACGACCGTATCCGGCCTGTGTTCCCGGATCACCTCAATGATCCGCTCCGCATCCGTCTCACAAAGGAACGTCAGCGTGTCCGCACACTCGCCGATGCGGGCAGCGCGCATCCGGATCTGCCGCAGCGATTCCTCGCCGGAGATGTAGAGCACCTTTTGCCCCGCACCGGCCAGGTTCCGGCAGACCTGCAGCAGGATGGTCGATTTTCCGATGCCCGGGTCACCGCCGATCAGAACCAGCGAGCCTTTCACGATACCGCCGCCCAGCACGCGGTCCAGCTCTTCATAGCCGGACTTCGCGCGCTCCTCGCTCTCGAGGTCGACATCGATCTCCTTCAGGGTCTTCGGTGCCTGCGGCAGCCCTAATGCAAGACCGCTTCCGCCCCGGGCCGCCGTCTTCGCTGCCTTTGGCGCGGCAGGTGCCTCCACAAACGTATTCCAGGCCTTGCAGGCGGGGCACTGCCCCATCCACTTCCCGGTCTCGTATCCGCACTCGCTGCAGAAAAAAACTGTCTTCGCTTTCGCCATGTTCCGCTCTCCCGCCGGGGCATCCGCGGATCATGCCTGCAGTACCCCATTTTACAGCAGGAGGTCCGCCTCAGCGGACCCCCTCCGTTTCATCTGTTCGATTTTCAGCGTCTCACCGCCACCTTCGTCGGCTCTGCGCTCAGTTCGATCGTGAACGCGATCTTGCCGCCCATGCTGGTCTCGGTGCGATCCTCTTTTTCATCATCCACAATGATGTCGTACTCCGCGTCATCGCCCAGTCCCAGCGTGATCTGGGTCTCGCCGGAGCCGGTGACCGAAAAGCTCACGCCGTCCGCATCGAGCGCGAAATCCGTAACTTCCGTTCCCGGGACGGACTCATAGAGGAACATCTCGTTACGCTCCAGCTTCGTGATCTCATGGAAGGTCTTCACCTTATAGATGTCGCCCTTGAACTCGAACCCGTCCAGCTTCGTCTTCTCCGCCAGGGAGCTGTCTCCGAATGCCAGTGTTCCGTCAGTTACCGCAATGATCTCTTTCGACATGTTCGTTTTTCCTTTTCTTTTGGCAATGTTCAGTATTCCGTAGAACTCCGGCGCCGGCCCGGTTGCAGGGCCGGGCACCGGTCTGTCATTTTACTCCTCGGGCCGCTCCTCGGGCAATGCGGTCTGCACCGCCTCAGGTAATGCAGCCTGCACCGCCGGATCCGACTCTGCCGCTGCCTCGCCGGGCAAAGCCTCCGGGGCCTCGGCGATCTCTGCCTCCGGCTCCTTCACCGGCAGCACATCCTGCGGCGTGAACGTCAACTTCGTCCCGTCATAGGATACCAGCACGTTCTGCCCGGAGTGCACCAGACCGCCCAGGATCTGGTCCGCCATCTCGTCCTCGATCTCGTTCTGCAGGACGCGGCGCAGCGGGCGCGCACCGTACTTCTCGTCATAGCCCTTGTCCAGCAGGTACTCCGTGGCCTTCTCATCGGTCGTGATCGTAATGTCCAGCTGATCCTTCGTCCGCTTCGAAATGTCCTTCATCATGATCTTAAAGATCTGTTCCATGTTCTCGCGGGTCAGCTGATGGAACACCAGGATCTCGTCTATGCGGTTCAAAAACTCAGGCTTGAACATCTTGTTCACGGTGTCCATGACGCCGCTCTTCATGGCCTCATAGTCCGCCTTCGGGTCCGCGCCGGACGAGAAGCCCAGGCGCTTCGGGGAGACGATCTTCTCGGCGCCGGCATTGGACGTCATGATGATGACCGTATTCTTAAAGTCGACCCGTCGGCCCTGCGCGTCCGTGATATGTCCGTCGTCGAGGACCTGCAGCAGGATGTTGAAGACATCCGGGTGGGCCTTCTCGATCTCATCGAACAGGATGACCGAGTAAGGATTCCGGCGGATCTGCTCCGAGAGCTGGCCGCCCTCCTCGTAGCCCACGTAGCCGGGAGGCGAACCGACCATCTTCGAGACGCTGTGCTTCTCCATGTACTCCGACATGTCGACGCGAATGATGGAGTTCTCCGTCCCGAACAGCGCCTCGGCCAATGCCTTCGAAAGCTCTGTCTTACCGACGCCGGTAGGTCCCAGGAACATGAACGAACCGATGGGACGCTTCGGATCCTTCAGACCCACGCGGCCGCGGCGGATGGCCTTCGAGACCGCGGTGACCGCCGCCTCCTGGCCGACCAGACGCTCATGCAGCGTGGCTTCCAGGTTTTTCAGGCGCTCGGCATCGCCCTCGGTCAGCTTCCGGACCGGGATCTTCGTCCACATGGCCACGACGTCCGCGATCTCCGCCTCGCCGATCAGCGGGCGGTTCTCTTCCTTCTCAATACGCCAGCGCTCCATGGCTTCGGCCAGTGCGGCCTTGCGGTCCATCTGGTTCGTCTTCAGGACCGCGGCCTTCTCGTACGCCTCGTTCTTGATGGCGTCTTCCTTCTCCAGCTCGATGGCATCGACTTCTTCCTCGAGCTTCTTGATGTCCTCGGGAACCTCGAACACGGTCAGCCGCGTCTTCGCGGAGGCCTCATCGATCAGGTCAATGGCCTTATCCGGCAGGTAGCGGTCATTGATATAACGCGCGGAGAGCTTCACCGCGGACTCGATGGCCTCGTCGCTGATGATCACGTGGTGGTGCTCCTCATACGCGTGGCGAAGGCCCTTCAGCATCTGGACGGCCTCCTCCTCGGTGGGCTCGTCGACCGTCACGGGCTGGAAGCGGCGCTCCAGCGCGGCGTCTTTCTCGATGCGCTTGCGGTACTCGTCAATGGTCGTCGCACCGATCACCTGAATCTCGCCGCGCGACAGCGCAGGCTTCAGTATAGCGGCGGCGTCGATCGACCCTTCGGCAGAACCGATCATTAGTTTTTTCACCTTTATAATAAATAACAACCTTATAA
>CAYLPO010000078.1:0-7148 GCA_964385575.1 uncultured Lachnospiraceae bacterium
ACTTCATGGCGGTCCACGCGAAGGGCCTGATCTGCAACCCGCTGAGCTACGAAATCGCCCGGAAGCTCCAGTTCCCGCAGATGGTCAGTGAGAACACCGAGAGTCACGAGACCGCGTTCACGGTCTCGATCGACCACATCTCGACGACCACCGGCATTTCCGCCGAGGAGCGCGGCATGACCATGCGTGCCATCGTCGACGAGAACTCCACGCCGCTCGACTTCCGCCGCCCGGGCCATGTTTTCCCGCTGGTTGCGAAGGAGCACGGCGTTCTGGAGCGCAACGGCCACACCGAGGCGACCGTGGACCTGATGCGCCTGGCCGGCCTGAAGGAGTGCGGCCTGTGCTGCGAGATCATGCGCGACGACGGCACCATGATGAGAAAGACCGAGCTCCTGCAGAAGGCCGAGGAGTGGAACATGTGCGTCATCACGATCAAGGACCTGCAGGACTACCGCAAGCGCCATGAGAAGCTGGTCGAGTGCACCTCGATCTCCGACATGCCCACGAAGTACGGGCATTTCACCGCGCACTGCTATGTCAGCAAGGTCACCGGCGAGCACCATGTCGCGCTGGTCAAGGGTGACATCGGCGACGGCAAGGGCGTCCTCTGCCGCGTGCACTCGGAGTGCCTGACCGGCGACGCATTCGGCTCGCTGCGCTGTGACTGCGGCCAGCAGTTTGCCGCCGCGATGCAGGCCGTCGAGAAGGAGGGCCGGGGCATTGTCCTGTATATGCGTCAGGAAGGCCGCGGCATCGGCCTGATGAATAAGCTGAAAGCTTACCAGCTGCAGGACGAAGGTATGGACACGGTCGAGGCAAACCTTGCGCTCGGCTTCCCGGAGGACATGCGCGAGTACTATGTCGGCGCGCAGATCCTGCGTGACCTCGGCGTCCACGAGCTGCGCCTGCTGACGAACAACCCCGACAAGATCTATCAGCTGGAAGAGTACGGCATGGAGATCATTGAGCGCGTACCCATCCAGATGGACGCGACGCCCTACGACCTCTTCTATCTGAAGACGAAGCAGAAAAAAATGGGGCATGAACTGAACTATACGGAGTAAAGGAGAATACCATGAACGCAAACGTAAAAACTTTTGAAGGAAACGTTATCTCTGAGAAGGCGCGGATCGGCATCGTGATCGCGCGTTTCAACGAGTTCATCACGAATAAGCTGCTCGGCGGAGCCATCGACGGCCTGCTGCGCCGCGGCGTGGCGGAGGAAGACATCGATGTGGCGTGGGTGCCCGGCGCGTTCGAGATCCCGCTGATCGCCCAGAAGATGGCCGAGAGCGGCAAGTACGACGCCGTCATCGCCCTGGGCGCAGTCATCCGCGGAAGCACCTCGCACTATGACTATGTCTGCAGCGAGGTCTCGAAGGGCATCGCGAACGTGTCCCTGAAGTCCGGAATTCCGGTCATGTTCGGCGTGCTGACCACCGAGAACATCGAGCAGGCCATCGAGCGCGCCGGCTCGAAGGCGGGCAACAAGGGCTCCGAGTGCGCCGAGGGTGCGGTCGAGATGATCAACCTCATCCGCGCGCTGGAGAAGTAATGAAAACGCTCTTCCTTGATTTTGACGGGACGCTCCATGAGACCGCACGCGTCTACGGGCTGGCACTCCGCTCGGTCTATGAAGAGCTGACCGACGACGGGCTCGTGCCCCCGCACGAGATCACGGACGAGATGATCTGCTCGTGGCTGGGCACGCCCTACCGCTATCCCTGGGACCAGATGGCGCCCGATCTCGACGACGTCCTGCGCGACGCCGCGATCCGCGAGGTCGGCGGCCGCCTGGACCGGCTCATCAGCGACGGGCAGGGACGGCTGTTTCCGGGAACCGAGGCGGTCCTGGACCGGCTCGCGGCAGACGGATGGCACATGATCATCCTCAGCAACAGCGCAGTGAGCTACATGGACATGAACCGGCGGGTCTACGGGCTGGACCGGTGGTTTTCGGACTATGTGCTGATCGGGGATTATCCGCATTGCCCGACGAAGGGCGCGATGCTGGCGGAGTATCTGCGAGAGCAGGCGAACGGCGAAGCACCCGGCTGCGGCGTCGGCGCGGCGGGCGGCCGTGACGGTGCCGGACCGGAACATTGCCCGGGCATCGTCGTCGGCGACCGCATCTATGATCTGGACGCCGCAAAAGACTGCGGGCTCCCGTGCATCGGCTGCCTGTTTGGCTATGCGCCGGAGGGCGAGCTGGACTCCGCGGACCTGCTGATCAGCGACATTGCTGAGCTTCCGACAGCGCTGGAGAAGCTGCTGCGGCGTATGTAGTAGAACAGCGCCGGGCTATTATCAAAATTTTTTGATTATTCTCCCCGTTTTTTCATTTTTTATACTATAATAACGGCAGCAGGCTCTCTCAGCCGCTGCCGTTTTTCGTTTCGTTCTCCATTCCGAAACGAAACGGCATTTTCTGCCTGGCACCGACGGGGAACAGTATGAAGTTTAAGGTGATCGCCTGTAATGTACTGGGCCGTGAGCTCAGTTATCTCAAAAAGCGTTCGAAAAACGAGATCGACATCACCTGGTTCCACATGGAACTCCACGAGCACGCGGACCAGCTCCGCAAGCTCATCCAGAAGGAGATCGACCGGGTCGAGGACGGCCCCACCGAATATGACGCGATCCTTCTGGGCTACGGTCTCTGCGCGAGCGCGACAGCTGGTCTGCGCACGAAGCGGCACAGGCTGGTATTGCCGCGCGCGCATGACTGCATCACGCTTTGTCTGGGTTCGAAGAAACGCTATGAAGAGCTGTTCGAGGAGATTCCCGGCTGCCTCTGGTACACCGCGAACTGGATCCAGTGCACGGACATGCCCTGCGCCGAGCAGGAAGCGCGCATGATTCAGGAATTCGAGGACGATGATTACGACGAGGAAGACATCGAGTACCTGATGGAGCAGCTCGGCCCCCGAAAGAAGTATAAGAACGCGGCCTACATCGACATGCCGTTTTTCGACCAGACGCGGTTCCACCAGTTCGCGAAGGACGCTGCGGACTACTTCGGCTGGGGCTATCACCAGCTCCCGGGCGACCTGGGCCTCCTGCAGCGCCTGCTCGACGGTGAGTGGTCTCCGGAGGAGTTCCTGGTCATGCAGCCCGGCGAGTTCGCGGAGCAGTCCCCGGATGAGGATGAGCTGATCCGGATCGGGGAGCCGGATGACTGAAAAACTTCGTGCCATTTGGCGCAGGCTTATATTATACTGTTAGGCAGCAGACATCCGGTGTCCGCTGCTTTTCTTTTTGTGCCCCGGCCGCAGCTTTGTCTGATGTCCGGGCAGAACGGAGGTCCTGACATGAGACGATATCTGGCGATCGACATCGGCGCATCGTCCGGCAGACATATCGTGGGGTGGGTGCCCGATGCTCCCGCCTTCGAGACCCGCGAAGTCTATCGCTTCGAGAACGGCGTTAAACGTGAGGACGGTCATCTGGTCTGGGATCTGCCGCATCTGGTCGAAGAAGTGCGGCGCGGGATCGACCTGGCGCTCGCGGCATATGACGACATTGTCAGCCTTTCCGTGGACACCTGGGGCCTTGATTACGTGCTGCTGCGCGGCGACGAGGAAGTCCTCCCCTGCTACTCTTACCGGGACGACCGCACGAAGGCGATCATCGACGAGCTCCATGCGCGCATTCCGTTCGCCGAGCTCTACCGCCGGACCGGCTGCCAGTTCCAGATCTTCAACTCCCTGTACCAGTGGTATCGGGACCGAAAGGACGGACGGCTCGAAGGCGTGACCGACATGCTGATGATGCCGGAGTATCTGCTCTACCGGCTTTGCGGCGTGAAAGCCCATGAATACACAAACGCCACGACGACCGGCGCGGTCAATGCCGTGACCCGGCAGTATGACCCGGAGATCCTGCGGGCCGCCGGCCTGCCCGCAGTGCTGTTCCCGGAGCTCTCACCGCCCGGAACCGTGATCGGGACTTACCGCGGGGTAAACGTGATCCTGTGCGCCACGCACGACACCGCCTCCGCGGTCGAGGGAATCCCCATGCCGGACACCGGCCGCGAAGCTTACATCTCTTCGGGGACCTGGAGCCTGCTCGGCGCGAAAGTTCCCGCCCCGCTCACCGACGAGGCCAGCCGCGCGGCGAACTACTCAAACGAAGGCGGCCCGGGCTACATCCGCTACCAGAAGAACATCATGGGGATGTGGCTGGTAAACCGCCTGAAAGAGGAGCTCGCACCCGACCTCTCCTTCGCGGAGCTGGAGACGGCAGTGCGCGCGAGCACCTGTGACATCGTGATCGATGCGAATGACGCGAGGCTGCTCTCCCCCGAGAGCATGCGCGCGGCGTTTGACGAGGTCGCGGCGGAGACGGCCGGTATGGCCCAAAGTCCGCTGCAGTCCGTCGGCGACTACTTCCGCTGCGCTTACCGCAGCCTGGCGGAAAGCTACCGCATTGCCCTGGAGGAGCTCGCCCGCAACACCGGGCGGCGCATCGATGAGCTGTTCATCGTGGGCGGCGGCGCGAAAAACACGTACATTAATGAGCAAACCGCAGCTCTCACCGGAATCCGTGTGACGGCATTGCCCATCGAGGCGACAGCCCTGGGAAATCTTAGGATTCAGAGAGAGGCGGATCTCCGGGATCACCCGGATCATTCAGATTAAATGGATCACATGGAGGAAAACACATGAAAAGCATTCTGGAAGCACCCTTTATCGTCGATATGACGCGCGCGCTGGACAATATGTATCAGCACGGCTGGGATGAGCGAAACGGCGGCAATGTCAGCGTGATGCTGGACGAGGCCGAGGTCGCGGAGTACCTGGACACGAGCCTGATTCTGCGCCGCATCCCCATGACGTTCGCGGAGCCCGCGCTCGACGGAAAGATCTTCATCGTGACCGGGACCGGAAAGTATTTTAAGAACGCGAAGTATGACCCCGCGGCGAACCTGGGCATCGTCCGGCTCGCGGAGGGCGGCACGGTCGCGGAGCTGCTCTGGGGCTTTACCGACGGCGGAAAGTTCACCTCGGAGTTTCCGGCGCACATCATGAGCCACGCGGTGGCGCTCGCGAAGGATCCGGCGCACCGGGTTGTGATGCACTGCCACCCCACGAATATCATCGCGATGACGTTCGTCCATTCGCTGGATGAGCGCGAATTCACGAAAGACATCTGGCGCACCTGCACCGAGTGCCTCGTGGTGTTCCCCGACGGGATCAATGTCCTGCCCTGGATGCTCTGCGGCACGAACGAGATCGGTCTGGCGACCGCGGAGAAGATGAAGACCGCACGCATGGTCGTGTGGGCGCAGCACGGCATCTACGGCACCGGCCGCGATCTGGACGAGGCATTCGGCCTGATCGAGACCGCCGAGAAAGGCGCCGAGATCTACATGAAGACGTTCGGACACCCGATCCTGCAGACGATCACAGATGAGAACCTGCGCGAGATCGAGGCAGGGTTCGGCGTGAAGGCGCGCGAAGGGTGGCTGGACTGAGGGGGCTGTTCGAAGCGGCTTCCGAAAGCGACTGTCCGGAACGATTTCTCTCGAATTCGCACCTCGTTCTATGCTATAATATTTGCCGGCACTTTTGCCGGCATTTTTCATTTCGATTTTTTCGGTGTGAACACATCATTATTTCCTTACAGGAGGTCACACATTATGCCCAGAGTCAGTAAAGTCGCAGAAGCCATCGAACCTTATGACAAGGTCTGGGGTGTCGGCGCATGCGGAAAGATCTCGGATCCGTCTCCGTTCGAGCGGATCAACCTCATCCTCGACCGCGTCCCGAAGACCACGAACGGCGAGATCTTCGCGGACCGCGCGGTGTGGCTCACGAGAGCCATGCAGGAATACGAGGGTCAGCCCATGATCGTCCGTCTGGCGCACGGTCTGCGGCTGTTCTTCGAGAACGCACCGGTGTATCTGTTCGACCACGAGTTGATCGTGGGTTCCATGCTCTGCCCCGTGAAGGGCGCGCCGGTCTTTCCGGAGTTCGGCATTGACTGGGTCGTGGAACAGTGCGAGGACGGGACGCTGGATTATTGCCCGGAGGTCGGGCACACGCATGACTATTTCACGCACTCCGAAGAGACCCTGAAAGCGCTGAAGGAGATCCAGCCCTACTGGAAGGGCAAGCAGTGCTCGGACTATGTGCTGCCCCGCCTGACCGAGGTGGAGCGGACCGGATCCGGCGAGGGCCACAGCGTCTTCTTCGCGGACTCCTACATGACCTGCGGCGCGGGTCATCTGGGCGTGAACTATGACCGCATCCTGCACTGGGGTTATGCGAAGATCCGCGAGGAGATCCTCGAAAAGCAGGCCGCGCTCGACCTTTCGACGCCGGAAGGCATTCAGAAAAATGAGTTTTATGAAGCCGCGCTGATCGCGAATGAGGCCGGCACCACGCTGATCCGCCGCCACGCGGAAGCGCTGCGTGCGAAGGCCGCCGAGACCGAAGACGAGGTCCGCCGCTGCGAACTCCTGAAGATGGCGGATAACTGCGAGTGGATCGCCACGGAGGCGCCCCGCACGTTCTGGGAAGCCATCCAGGCCGTCGAGTTCGCGAACATGTTCGTCCTCCTGGAATCGAACGGACATTCGGTCTCCTACGGGCGCTTCGACCAGTACATGCTGCCGTTCTACGAGCACGACATGGAGACCGGAGAGGCGACGCGCGAGTTCTGCCAGGAGCTGATCGAGAACTTTTACATTAAGATCTGGGAGAAGAACAAAGTCCGCACCTACCAGTCCGTCGAGGTATTCGGAAACGGCGGCATCGGCGGCCCGGCCATGACGGTGGGCGGCATTCTTCCGGACGGCCGCGACGGCACGAACGACCTGACCTTCATGGCGCTTGACGCGCTGGCGCACCTGCGGATCCCCACCCCCTGGTCGGCGGTCCGGCTGCACGCGGCCACGCCCGAGAAGCTGAAAGTGAAAGTCGCAAACGTGATCCGGCTGGGCATCGGCGAACCGAAGATCTTCAACGACGACGTCACGGTGCCCATGATGGTCGCGAACGGCCGCAGCCTTGAAGACGCGCGGAACTACCACGTCGTCGGCTGCGTGGAGCCCGATGTCTCCGGCAAGGAGTACGGCTGGCACGATGCCGCCGACCTGAACATGAATAAAGTCCTGGAGCTGGCCATCAACGGCGGCCGCG
>CAYLPO010000079.1:0-7084 GCA_964385575.1 uncultured Lachnospiraceae bacterium
ACGATATCCGGGACCTTCACCTCCTCACGCCAGGTCTCAATGTCCTTGCACGGTGCGTTCTCCGGCGTCACGAAGGGCACCGCTGCGGGCGCATCTTCCGGGAACAGGATGGTCGTGCCCCAGCGGTCGAGCGATGTCGTGCCGCGCACCCGGTTCCCGCGGGCAAATACGAAGCAGGGATCTCCCGGGATACCCCGGATCATGGTGTAGTCGTTCGGCAGGCACTCGGGGTGTCCGGTTCCGAATTTCAGGGCTTCCAAAAGGTTTTGTTTCGGAGTCAGCATGACATCTCCTTTCGCATTGAAACAGGGCTTTTCCGGAAGCCCTAAAGAAATGTAAAAAATGTTGTTCCAATCATAACATATTTCTAACAAACCTACATCTACGTACTAAAGTACATTTACATTTAAATCATTCTCAATATAATGTGAAGCGTATTGCAGTACGACCGGCAGCAGCCGGCGGAAACAAAGGAGGAAAACCAAATGAAACTCAGAAAAATCTTGGCTCTCGGTGTGGCAGTCGCACTGACCGCGGCCATGATCGCGGCATGCGGCGGCAGCGGCACGGATGACGCGCAGGAAGCCGTCGAGGACGTGCAGGACGCGGCGGGCGATGCAGCCCAGGATGTCGCAGATGCGGCGGGCGATGCAGCCCAGGATGTCGCGAATGCGGCGGGCGATGCAGCGGGTGCGGCACAGGAAGCCGTTGAGGGTGCGATCGATCTGTCCGGGTACGATTTCAGCTCGCCGGACATCGAGGTCGGTTTCGGCAGTTTCGAGGTCATGGACGCGCAGGCTTCCGCGATCCAGAACGGCGAGTATGAAGACATGATCCTCACGATCGATGGTGTGGTCATCCACCCCGGTTCATCTTACGCGATCGGTGAGGCGAACGAGGACGGCAGCCAGCGCATCGGCACGCAGTTCATCATCGTGGACGGCACCGACGCCGACTACCCCGCGGACGGCGCGCACGTGCGCCTGACCGGCGTGGTCACGATCATTAACGAAGACTACCACGTCTGGGGCATCGCGACGACGACGAGCATGATCGAGGTGCTCGACTGAACGTGATCATTGACCGACACGAAAAAGACGGCGGCCCGGAACACTCCGGACCGCCGTTTTTCATACCTTTTCTTTCATCTCTTTCAGCCAGACATCGCACCGTTCTTTTTCAGCCCGGATCTCCCGCAGTTCGCGGGCCAGCGTGAACTCATCCACATATCCCCTGTTCAACCGCCGGTCCAACAGATCCGCCCGGTGTTTCAGGTCATAGATGGCCGTCTGCAGTGCCTTCAGCTCATCCCCGGTCTTCGGTGGATCAGGCCAGCTCATCCAGCGCGCGAAGATCAGCAGTTTCGATGCGTCCGCAAACTGCCTGATCAATACCTCTTCGCGCAGGCTCCCGAGCTTCCCCCGGGCAATGTCGGTGTACGCCATGGAACTGTTCCTCCTGTAGATCTCCGGCACAGTTTCTTCACGTCCTGATGTCATGCGGCAGGTCAAAATCCGTGATCCCCAGGCACTCGCGCACCAGCATGGGGATCATGTAGCTCGCGTTCAGCAGAAACGCCGCACGCGGCTGCAGCCTTGCCGCGTCTCCATCATAAAACATATCCGTCAGCACCGCAATCAGATCATCCCCGCGCGCGCCGGACAGATACGCGCCGATGACTGCATCCTTCGTCTTCTCGAACCAGACCAGCGCCTGCGGGAAGAACCCGCGGACCGCATCTCCCCCGATCAGGCCGACATGCGGAAACAGGATCCGTTCAACAGGATACTTCACCAGCTTCCGCACGGACGCGATGCTGTCCAGATAACTCGTGAGAAAGCTGGGTACCACCATGTCTTCATGAAGCGCCGGCAGGCCGATCGTCTCGTTCCCGATCAGAAACCGCTCGCTCTCACAGTAAAACGCGCAGGTGCACTTCGTGTGCCCGGGCGTATCAAAGACCGTAAACTGCACGTCCCCGAGGTCAATGACATCGCCCTCCGCCACCACGCGGTCCACACACAGCTTCCCGGCCATAGCGGGATCATCCCAGACGATCCCGTGCTCCGCAGCTGCCGCGCGATTCATGGCGCAGATGGTCTTTCTGGCACCGGGCCGTGAGAACACGTGCGCCGCATACGTGCCAGCGATGACCTGCGCTTCGGGCCAGCGCTCCTTCACATAGACGCTCCCGCTCGCATGGTCGTAATGCGTGTGGGTCAGGATCACATAGTCCAGCGGGCGCCCTGCCAAAGCGCGCTCCAGATTTGCGATCAGCTGCGGCGCGGAAAACGCGAAACCGCTGTCAACCAGTGCGGTCTTCCGTCCGGTCTCCAGCAGCCAGCCCTCGCCGCCGGGTGCTCCTCCTACGGGTGTTACATTGATCATGGGGTATCCTCTCAAAACGTCTTTTTTCTGCGGCGCTTATACTTCCGCCGTCTCCGCGGCTTCTGGTCGTTTGCCATGCGGTATTCATTGATCTTCTGGCGCACCGTCGTATAATCCCGCTCGAACAGTTCCTCGGAGATCTGATCATGGAGGACGTCCGCGGGCACGGTCTCGAAGATCTTCTCGCGCACGAAGTCCTTGCTCTTCTGCTTATACGCATGCATCCCGTTCTGTTCCTGGATGTGCGCGAGCTCCATGCGCCAGAGCAGCATCAGCTTCGCCTTCAGGACATCCTTCGGGTTCCGTTCCGGTCGGCGCAGGATGTAGAAATCCGGGATGCCAGCCGGTCCGGCAGTATCTCCGGCCCCGTCTCCGCTGCGGATCTCCTCTTCCACCGTGATGATCCCCCAGTGCGCCGGAACGTGCTCGTCCACGTGCGCGGCATGACTGCTGCCCGCGACCACATAACAGTAGTCACAGAACCGGTCATAATCCTTCACCTGCGAAGCCAGCCGCGTATAGCTGTCCGCGTCGCTTTTGATCTCGATCCCGAAGATGGCCCCGGGCGCCACCATCAGCACGTCCGCGCGCGAGCCGCCGATATTCTTTTCTTCCAGTATGCGGACCTTCCCATACAGCATCTCCATGAATTCGTACAGGGGTTCGCGAATGTCTTTGTCGTAGAGCATGGGCCTATTATAACACAATGCCGGGAAGGGGCATGTCCCTTTCCCGGCACATCGTGAGGTTTTCTTTCGGTTCCGTCGGTCAGTCGATCGAGCAGTTCAGGTAATAGCCGGTTTCGCAGTTCATCGAGAACCAGTAGTGTCCGCGGGGCAGACGCAGGACAATGTTCTCCTCGCTGAAATCCGTGTCGGTCACCGAATACACGGTCTGGCCTGCTTCATTGACCACGGAAAACGTCATGGGATCCTGCGACCGCATCTCCAGATCGATGTAGTAGCGGTCCGGATAATAGACCTGGAAATCCACCCAGCGCTCATCGATGATCGGAGCATCGATCTCTGAGGCCTGCTGATTGGTCTGAAAGTCCGGTCTGGCCAGTCCCAGCAGAAGGCTCCCGCCCAGCCCGATGACGATCGCGGCAATGAAGACGATCAGGAACGTCGTATCGCCGCGCCGACTGCGGTTCGAATCCGGGTTCCGCATGATGGCATACCCGCGAAAGAGCACAACGCTCTCAAAGCCGAAGGTCAGCGTACGAACCAGCGTGGGCAGCTGCGGCGCCCAGATCGTACGAACCAGATAGATCACGGCGTAGATCGCCAGAAGGATCCCCAGGGAAAGTGCGATGCGGGCCCAGCGGGTACTCATCTCCCGACGGGACTCCCGATCGGTATAGATCTGGTACTCCTCCTCCGGGAGAGCCGGGTCATACAGCTTCCGCAGATAATGCCAGCCGTTAAACGTGGAGTTCACATACTCCCAGCCCTGTTCACGGAAAGTCTCCAGATAGCGGGGCAGGTCCTCAATCTTTCCGAAATCCAGCTGATAACGGTACTGCACGTTCGGGTTTTTCACGAAACGGCTGTGGAAGCATCCGCCCTTTACCAGCTGCCAGCCCTCTTCCGAAGCGGTGTTCAGATCTTCGATCTCTTTCTCATAATTCCAGGCCGAATACATCTTATAAGAAGTCTTATATTCCTGTGCCATGATTACACCTCCTCCGCGTTTGCGAGCATCCGGCGAAGTCTCGAGACCTCCGCGCGCAGCGCCGCCCGTCCTTCTTCCGTCAGCTGATACATTCTCCGGCGCTCCATGCCGGAGCCTTCCGACATGGTCTCCTCGATCCAGCCCTTCTTCATCATGTTACCGGCTGCGCCGTACATGGTGCCGGATCCGATCACGACATCTCCGCCGGAGAGTTCCTTCGTCATCTGCATGATGCCGTAGCCGTGGTTCGCGCCTTTCGCCAGACAGAGCAATATGTAGTAATAGCTCTCTGACATGGGTTCACTTTTCTTCATATGAGTTTCCTCCTGATGAGTTTTCTCCTGAATACCGGCGAAGCATGTATCGCCGCTCGATATGTCGCAGCTCGGTATGTCGCCTGTCGATATATGTCATATCACGACATATGTCGAGTGTCAACATATTTTTGCAAAAAAATTACCGGAAGGGTCTTCGCACCCGTCCGGCAGATATTTCCGTTCCGCTTCTTATATAGAACAATGCCGCTGAAAACGCAGGATCTCCCGCCCGAAGATCATTCGAACAGACCTTCCTTCACCTCCAGCACCGCGTGGCCTGCCTGGCAGCCGGGGCAGGGGCAGATCATCTGTCCCGCCGCGATCATCTGGCGTGCCTCCTCCGCGATCTGACCGGCCTTCTCCTCGCCGAAGATCTGTCTGCCGCGGTCTGACGTGACCAGATTCAGCAGATCTTCCGTCGTGCAGACGTCCTCCTCCAGCTCCGCGATCAGGTTCTTCGCGGCCTCTTCCTGCGCGTCGGTGCCCGCGGCAGCGAGCCATTTATTCGCGGCTTCCTTCAGTTCCGGGCAGCTGCTGGGTGCGTTTACGACTGCCTGTACTTTCTCGATGATTGCCTGACTTGCCATACATTCCTCCTTTTCTGGGCTTTCCGCCCCAATAACATGTGTTATTTATGTTTTTTCCTGCCTTTTTCTCCCACTTTATGGGGCTTCCGCCTCATTCGGAGTCCAGCACGAACTTTCGGATGATCTCCGCCGCGCCGTCGTGGTCGCAGTCCGCCTCGGTCACATAGTCCGCGGCGGCCTTCGCCTCCGGGATGCCGTTCGCCATGCAGGCTCCGACTCCTGCCGCGCGGATCATCGGAATGTCATTGCCCTCGTCGCCGGCGGCGACCGTGTCCTTCACATCCGCTCCGAGAAGCTCCGCGGTCCGCAGGAGCGCTGCCCCTTTATTCACGCCCGCGGGGACGATCTCGAGGATCATCGGCGCGGAGTAAAAGCTGTCCAGCTGCCCCGGGTAATTCTCCAGGACCCACTCGCGCATCGCGTCCGCCTTCGGCCGGTCCTCGAACTCCAGGATCAGAAGCTTCACCGGGTCGATCGGCAGCTGCGCGATCTCCGGAATGACGCGGAAGCTCATGACCGTCATGTCCGTATACCAGCGGATGGCCTCGTCGTCGCAGCGCGGCTCGACGATCACGTCGTCGCCCATATAGGTCTGGATGTGCAGTCCGCGGCGCTCCGCCTCGCGGAAGATCTCCTCCGCCAGCGAAAGCGGGATCGACCGCGCCTGCAGGATCTCCTCCCGGGTCATGTCGTAGATGATCCCGCCGTTATACGCGATCAGCAGGCAGCCCTCTCCGCCCAGTCCCAGGCGCCTCGCCTGGCGGATCGC
Organism: uncultured Lachnospiraceae bacterium; assembly: GCA_964385575.1. Classification (GTDB taxonomy): domain Bacteria; phylum Bacillota; class Clostridia; order Lachnospirales; family Lachnospiraceae; genus RGIG5636. Next base: position 5,736 of record CAYLPO010000079.1, read on the forward strand.
GCTGGAGAGCGGGCGGCCCGTGGCCACGATCACTTTATGTCCGGCTGCCAGTGCCTCGTCGACCGCCGCACGGTTTCCGGGCGAGATCTCCTTTTCCGAGTTCAGGATGGTGCCGTCAAGGTCGGTGAAAAACAGTTTCATATCAGCTCCGCTCAAATCCGGTCTTCTGCATCTCCGGGCGGAAATGCGCGTACAGATACCGCATCAGTCCGTCCTCCACGCGGAACGCCTCGACGATCAGCGAACCGTGCTGGCTCACGGTCGGTCCGGTCTTCGCCTCCTTAAACAGCGAGTAGCTCACGACCAGCCCGCGCGACGGATCGACGATCGGGTAGCGCCTTTCGGACTTCGGGGTCTCCCAGCGAAAACCTTCGCTGTGAAACTCGCTGAGCATCGATCCGGACATGGTCAACGCCTCCACTGTCCGCGATCCGTTTTCCAGCCGGTAACTCGCGGGATGCGTCGGCAGCGCCGTGAACGGATCCACCGAACGCTCGATGCTGTCCCAATACGCCTCGACCACCGCGATCAGTTCCTCGCGCGTGTAACGTTCTTCCTCGGGGACCGGCATCTCCAGCTGCAGGTCGGGAAGCTGAATGGTCGAAAAATCGTTCGGGAAGCCGTTCATCCGCTGATCCAGCACGACTTCCTCGATCTCGGTGATCAGCCCGTCCTCGACCTTCAGGCGGATCGAGGCGCTCGCCCAGTAGACATACAGGTGATCCTCGTCCGGCCAGTACTGCTCAGGCAGCGGAACGACCTCATTCGTGCAGACCACGAAGCTGAATGCGTTCCCGGTCTCGGTGTCGACGAAGGTCTGCCGCCCGGCGAAGCGCAGGGTCTTCCGCCACATGGCATTGTCCCCCGGGGCGCAGGGCTCGCCGTTATAGCGGACGTTCGCGTCCGGCGCGATCGGCAGGCCCGAAGGGTCCATCGCAAAGACCGCCTCGAGGTAGTCGGTCAAGAGGGCCACAAGCCCGCGGCGATTCTCTTTATATTCGCTCATGGGATGCTCCTTTCGTTATCGGTGAAAGTGTGCGGTTCCGAGAGTATTTTAGCATTAAAGGGAAGATGTATGCAAAGCAGGATTTGACTAATGTTCTGTAAAGTGTTATTGTAAATCACGGCGCTGCCGTTCAGACAGTTCGGGCCGGGTGGTCTATGCCATCCGGTCCAGCGGTCAGCCCTCACGTGCGGAGGGCAGCTTCGGCGCTCTCCGACTGTAGGAAAGGAGGGCGATGCGTATGGATGTGTTCCAGTGGATGCAGCTGATTGACTTCTGTCTGACGCTGATACTGCTCGGAATCATGATTCAGAGCAAAAAGAAGTGACCGCAATCCCTTGATCTG
>CAYLPO010000080.1:0-7064 GCA_964385575.1 uncultured Lachnospiraceae bacterium
TCGTGATCTTCGTGGGCATCAGGTTCAGCAGCAGGATCTTCAGCGGGCGGATGTTCTGCCGTTCCGCGCGGGATTCCTGCATGACGAAGATATTCTCTTTATACAATGTTTCAATGGCCGGAAGGCCGTCGGGTACGCAGATCGGCATATCCATACCTCTCATTTTTTCCCATTTTTTCACTCGGAATAGTATAATAAACTTTGCCCAGTATATACTATTTTTTATATTTTTCAAGCGATTATGGCTCAGGGAGAGAAAATGACGCCCGAACTGACGACATTGTGTTATCTCGAAAAAGACGGCTGCCTGCTGATGCTGCACCGCGTCAGTAAGAAAAACGACATTAATAAAGATAAATGGATCGGGGTCGGCGGCCACTTCGAGGACGGCGAGAGTCCGGACGAATGCCTGCTGCGCGAGGTGTACGAGGAGACCGGCCTGCGGCTGACCTCATGGCGTTTCCGCGGCGTGGTGACGTTCGATTCCGGAGCCTCGGAGCCGGGCGCCCCGTCCGACTGTTTCGAGTACATGCATCTGTTCACTGCGGACGGGTGGGAGCGGGACGAGGAGGCCTGCGGCGGCGCGGAGTTCGCTCCCTGCAGCGAAGGTACGCTCGAGTGGGTCGCGAAGGACCGCGTGACGGAGCTGACGCTGTGGCCCGGCGACAGGATCTTTCTGCGGCTGCTCGCGGAGGATGCGCCGGCGTTCCTGCTGAAGCTGGTGTACGACGGCCGGGGCGGCCTCGTGCGCGCGGTGCTGGACGGAGAAGAACTGCCGGTCTGATGCGCCGGCGGAAAGGGAGAGAGATGACCGGGAAGAAAACATTGTTCAATGTCGGCTATTATAAAAAAGGCGGGGTCTTCACCGGCAGCGACGCAGGGATGCGCTACCGCGTCGCGAAGACGGGCGACGGGGTCCTGACGGCCTGGGCATGGCCCGAACCGTTCGCGTTTGCGGAGACTCCCGACGAGCGGAAAGTGACATTTGAGGCGGAGCTGTCGGACGAGGGGCTGGAACGGATCGCGGCCTGGCTGAACACACGGCCGCAGGAGGCCTGACAGGCGCCCGATTCTTATCAGAATCTGCCATCATGTATAGAGTTTATTGCATTGTATTTAACAGAAACAGCAATTATATTTTAATTGAGCGGAACGAAGACCTTTAAAGGGCCCGGGATGCTCGATAATCCTGCTGTTTTGAACCTACAGTATGACATTAGGGATTCCTATATCGGTGCGCCGATGTCAGGCCTCCTTCGAGTGGAAGGCTGAAGCGTATCTGCGGTTACCCACCTGGCAGAGGCTAGGGCGTCAGAAGGCGGGGTTATCGAGGGTCCCGGGTCTTTGCGATTCCGGGCGGGCTCTTTTTAAAGCCTGCTCTTTTTCTTTGTTTATTATGTGATAGAATAAGCTTCATGGGCGGCAGGCGGCTGCGATAACTGAGATCGACCTGCGATGATCGGGCCTCGGAAAGGAAACATCCAGAAATGGATCATACAGGCGGGAAAAAGATAATGGGAATGCTGATCGGCATGGCGGCGCTCTTCGCGGTGTTTTCGTACGTGTCGATCGGATCTGCGACGTCATACCGGTTTCTGCCGCGTACCACGGTGAACGGTACGGACGTCTCCGGCATGACGCTCGAAGAAGCGGCGGCGGCGCTGGATGAGGCGGACGGCGGCTATGAGCTTACCGTTCAGTTCAGGGAAAGCGAAGAAACGATCGCGGCCGAAGAGATCGGGCTCACCTATGATATGTCCGCCGGGGAAGGCATTGAAGTGCTGAGGGACGTATATCCCGAGATCCATGATCCTTTGATGTGGCTGCCCGACCTCCTGTTCGGAAAACATGTGACGGTCAGCCTGCCCGTGTCCTATAAAGCACATGACCTGCTGGACCTGATCCATTCCTGGTCGGAGACGGACCGGAATGCCATGCGCGCGCCGCGGGACGCGCAGGTGATGGCGGAGGACGGCGCCTTTGTCATTGCCGAGGCGGATGACGGAACGACGCTGAACGTGCGCGGCCTGATTGCGAACATCGTGCAGGCGCTGAAGGCGCAGGAGCGGGTGCTTACGACGGAAGATCTCTATGAATCGGCGGAGATGACCTCGGCGGCTCCTTCGCTGCAGCGCGATCTGTCCAGCCTGAATCACATTCTGGAAGAGCCCGTCACGGTCACATACGATCTGCCGGGAGACAGGACGGAAGTCCTGGACATGACGGTCATGAGGGGCTGGCTTCGTCACAATGACGCGCTGGGCGGATTTACCTATGATGAGGAGCTCTGGGAGGAGAGCCTCAGGGAATACGTGGCCGGGCTGGCTGAAGAAGTCGACACCGTCGGGACCGATTTTACGTTCCGGATGACCGGAGGCGGAGAGTTCACCGAGACTTCCTATAATTACGGCTGGCAGATCGACCAGCGCGCCGAGATCGCGCAGCTGGAGGAAGATCTGTCTTCCGGAAGGGATGTGGAGCGGGAGCCGGTCTACGCGGTCCGGGCATATGTGGATGAGGGGATCGGAGACACCTATATCGAAGTCGATCTTTCGCGCCAGCATCTCTGGGTCTATGAAGACGGTCACGTCGTAAAACAGTCGGACGTGATGTCCGGACGCCTGACGCCGCAGCGCTTTACTCCTGCCGGCGTGTACCGCGTTTACTTTATCCAGCGGAACCGCACCCTGCGGGGCGAGATTCAGCCGGACGGACAGCCCGAGTACATGACCCCGGTGAGTTACTGGATGGAATTCCGCCGTACTTTTGGGCTGCATGACAATTACTGGCGGAACCAGTCCATGTTCGGCGACACCTATTATATCTACGGCGGTTCCCACGGCTGCATCAACCTGCCCGTGGCATTTGCGGCAGAGCTGTATCCCTGGGTGGAGGAGCACGGCGAGGTGCCGGTCCTGGTGTATTATTCGCAGGGCGACCCGTTCTGAGCTCCGCCGCAGGGCGTTTCCTCTGAAAACAGCCTATGAGCGATTATCTCGAAAAACTGAACAGCGCGCAGCGCGAAGCCGTCACCTGCACGGAGGGTTATGTCCGCGTGGTGGCGGGCGCCGGCTCGGGAAAGACCCGGGCTCTTTCGACGCGCTTTGCCTGGCTCGTGAACGACCTGGGGATCCTCCCCGGGCATATTTTGTGCGTGACGTTCACGAACCGCGCCGCGAACGAGATGCGCGAGCGGATCCACCGGATGACCGGCGACCGCGACACGGGCTATATCAATACTTTCCACGGCTTCTGCGTGAACTTCCTGAAGGAAGAGTCCTACGCGATCCATTATCCGAAGAATTTCATCGTGCTGGACAACGGCGATATCGACGGCATGCTCGACGTGATCTACGCCGAGGCGGGACTCACGATGCGCGACATGACCTACGGAAACGCGCGCGACATGTTCGAGATGATAAAGCTCGTGGAGAAGCCCGACTACTATCTGGATCTTCTGGACCTGTCGCTCGATGAGCTGAGGAAGAAATACCTGTCGGCGAAGCGCGTGAAGGATATCCTGTTCTACGGTTATCTCTATATGGAGAAGAAGTGCTTCGGTCTGGATTACAATGACCTGATCAAATGCACCCTTCACATCCTCCGGGAGCGGGAGGAGATCCGCGACAAGTGGCAGCAGCGGCTCGAGTACATCATGATCGACGAGTTCCAGGACATCGACCCGCCGCAGTACGAGCTCATGGAGGAGCTCTGCGGGAAGCACGGGAACCTGTTCGTCGTGGGCGACCCGGACCAGACGATCTACACCTGGCGCGGGGCGGACATCCGGTATCTGCTGGATTTCGCGAAGAAGTTCACGCCCTGCCGGACGGTCATGATGATGGAGAACTACCGCTCGTCGCCCGAGATCCTCGCAGCGGCGAACTCGCTGATCTCCAGGAACAGGAACCGCCTGAAGAAGGAGATGATCCCGACATTGCCCGGCCGCTCGAAGCCGGAGGTCTTCCACGGAAAGAGCGGGGAGGACGAGGCCGCCTGGATCGCGGCGCGGATCGCCGGACTGCATGAGGCGGGCGTTCCCTACACGGACATTACGGTGCTTTACCGCGCGCATTACGTGTCGCGGAACATTGAGGACGCGTTTCTGAAGGCGCAGATCCCTTATAATATCTACAGCGGCGTGCAGTTCTTCCAGCGCGCCGAGGTGAAGGACGCGCTGGCCTATCTGCGGATGGTCGCGGTCGGCGACGACCCGGCGTTCAGGCGCGTGGTGAACGTGCCCCGGCGGAACATCGGCCGGACGCGCATGAAATATCTGGAGGCGCTCGCGGCGGAGCGCGGCTGCACGCTGTACGAGGCGCTCGAGGCCTCTCTCGACGACGAACAGTTTAAGAACACGAAGGCCCGCGCGTTCGTGAGCCTGGTGAAGAGTTACCGGCGCGACGCGGCGGCGGGGCGCTCGGTCTCGGACCTGCTCTCCGCAGTCCTGAATGAGAGCGGCTATGAAAAGATGCTGCGCACCGAGGGCAGCCAGGAACGTCTGGACAATGTCGCGGAGCTGAAGCAGGCCGTCTATGAGTATGAGCAGTCGGCCGGCGAGGACGTGAGCGCGGAAGGTTTCCTGGCGCAGGCGGCGCTGTTTACGAACCTTGACACGCCGGACGCGAAGGACAAGGTGCGCCTGATGACCGTCCACGCGGCGAAGGGCCTGGAATTCCCGCACGTTTTCATCTGCGGGATGAACGAGGGGATCTTCCCGTCGCGGAAGGTCCGCACCATCCAGGGGATGGAGGAGGAGCGAAGACTCGCGTTCGTGGCGCTGACGCGTGCCATGGACGGCCTCTATCTGACCGAGTCGGAGGGAAAGAACCACGACGGGACCTACCGCTATCCGTCGCGGTTCGTGCTGGACATCGACACGCATCTGCTGGATTTCCGCGAGCCCCTGCCGGAGAGCCTGATCCGCGAGGCGAGGGATTACATTGAGCTGAATAACGCGCTGCTGACCGAGGACGATGCGGAGAAAACGTATCTGTCGCCGGGCGAGCGCGTAAAGCACCCGGTGTTCGGCGCCGGGACCATCGAGGAGGTCGATCTCGAGAACTCGGCCTACATCATACAGTTCGACCGGCTGCCGACCACGCGCGCGATCGCGTTCCGGGTGCGGTTGGAAAAAATGTGACAGGTGACAAAAAGAACCGTCTCCTTTGTCACCTCACAAGGAGGAACCAAATGAAAGATCTGCTTATGGTCATTGACATGCAGAAAGCCTACCTGAAGGGCGCTCCCTGGGAGTGCCTGGACACGGAGGGGGCGGAAGCAAACATCGTCCGGCTGCTCGAAAGCGGCGCCTGTGACGAGGTGATGATCACGCGCTATGAGTATCCGAAGGCGCCCGCGGGTGTCTGGAAAGAATACAACGAAGTTTACGCCGACATCAACGCCGATCCGGTGAACGAGGAGTTCACGGACGGGATCGCTCCTTTCGCGGAGCGTTATCCGGTGTACGTGAAGGATGTCTATGGCAGCTTTGCCGACTCGGCGATCCGCGCGGCTGTGCGGGAGACCGGCTGCGACACACTGGTGGTCACGGGCGTCGTGGCGGAGTGCTGCGTGCTCTCGACGGTCTACGGGGCGATCGACGAAGGCTATAAAGTCATCTATCTGACGGATGCGGTCTCGGGCTTTACGGAAGAGAAGATGGCCGGCGTTCTGACGGTGCTTTCCGGCTGCATGCCGCTGCATGTGGAGGCCATGACGACGGAGGAGTACATGGCTCTGCGCGAAAATTGACATGAAAGGAAACGGATGCTATAAATAGCGTAGGAAGGCGCTGCCGCTGCAGGCGGTCAGCCCTGACTCGTTGCTACGGTGACCGCAGCCCTGGTCAAAGGTTTATGCGGTCACTTCTTTTTGCCCTGAATCATAATCCCGAGCAAAATCAGCGTCAGACAAAAGTCTATCAGCTGCATAAGCTGGAATATATCCATAAGCATCGCCCTCCTTTCCTACAGTCGGAGGGTGCAGAAGTTGCCCTCCGCGCGTGAGGGCTGACCGCCGGGCCGGACGACAATGAGTCGTACGGTCCGAACTGCCTTAACGGCAGCACCATAAGGTTACAATAACATATTTCAATAAATAATTCAAATGAAAGTTATCATAAAGATGGATTTGAGGCATTCCACATAATCTGCTATGATACTGAATAATGTTTCTGCCATGAGGAAAGGAGCCGGATATGAGCTACGCGGATGAAGTCTTCATTGCAAACTGTAAGGATATCCTGGAGAACGGCGTCTGGGACACGGATTTTGAGGTCCGCCCGCACTGGGAGGACGGCGCCCCGGCGCACACGATCAAGAAGTTCGGCATCGTGAACCGCTACGATCTCTCAAAGGAATTCCCGGTCATGACGCTGCGCCGGACCGCGTTTAAGTCCTGCGTGGATGAGCTGCTGTGGATCTGGCAGAAGAAGTCGAATAAAGTGGCGGATCTGACCACGCATATCTGGGATTCCTGGACGGACGATGAGGGCACCATTGGCAAGGCCTACGGCTATCAGCTGGGCGTGAAGCATCATTATAAGGAGGGCGAGTTCGACCAGGTCGACCGCATCCTGTATGACCTGAAGCATAACCCCACGAGCCGCCGGATCCTGAGCAATATCTTTAATCATCACGACCTGAGCGAGATGGGGCTGTATCCGTGCGCCTACAGCATGACGTTCAATGTCTCGGGCGGAAAGCTGAACGCCATTTTAAACCAGCGCTCGCAGGACACGCTGACCGCGAACAACTGGAACATCTGCCAGTACGCGGTGCTCACGCACATGATGGCGCAGGTCTCCGGTTTTGAGGCGGGAGAGCTGGTCCATGTGATTGCGGACGCGCACATTTACGACCGCCATGTGGACGCGGTGAAGCGTCTGATCGAGCGGGAGCCCTACCCCGCGCCGAAGTTTGTCATGGATCCGGACGTGAAGGATTTCTATGCGTTCACGCTGGACAGCTTCCGGCTGGAGGGGTATCAGTATCACGAGTTCACGGAGAAGATCCCGGTGGCGATCTGATCCGCCGCAGTGATGGAACCTACATTCAGGAGGA
>CAYLPO010000081.1:0-6358 GCA_964385575.1 uncultured Lachnospiraceae bacterium
GGACAGAAGATCCGGAGCCTTGACCTGCTCCCTCCACCGGGTGATGTCCCGGAGTATTTGTTCAACATTGTCCGTACATACCGGCGTTCCGGCGTCTGCGTACTTGCGCTTGATCGAACGTGCCCAAGGCTCGTGTTTAATAAGGCTTTCCGGGTACGGTGTATCGTCCGGCCCGCACAAAACGCCTTGCAGCGCCTCGAGCTCATTTTTTAATCTGGCCGGCAATACCGCCAGCCCCATGACCTCGATCAGGCCGATATTCTCTTTTTTGATGTGATGCAATGCTTCGTGCGGGTGAAACAGCCCCAGAGGGTGTTCCGCGGTCGTGCGGTTGTTTCTGAGGACCAGATCCAGCTCATACCTTCCGTCACGCATGCGGGCAATAGGGGTAACCGTGTTATGATGCACTTCAACGGTATGTGAAAAAATTAACACATCTGGATCGTTATACTCTCGCCATGCGTTTAAGAACCTGTCTGCGAGTTCTGTGATCACATTGCAGTCGGGACCGTTCAGCCGGATCACCGACATGGGCCATTTCACGATCCCGCACGTTACGTCATGTCCGGGAACGTCAAATACCCGTTCTACAGGAGCTTTTTCCATGGGAAACGTATAATGCCCGCCCTGAAAATGGTCGTGTGTCAGGATCGATCCGCCCACAATGGGCAGATCGGCGTTTGAACCCAGAAAATAATGCGGAAACTGACCGACGAACGCAAAAAGCCGCTCGAATGTTCCCCGGCTGATCTTCATGGGCCGGTGTTCCTTCGCGAACACGATACAGTGCTCGTTATAGTAAACGTAAGGGGAATATTGGAAATACCAGTCCTCTCCTGCCAGATGCAGCGGAATCACGCGATGGTTTTCGCGTGCGGGATGGTCTACACGGCCTGCGTAACCGACATTTTCCGCACAGAGCTGACATTTCGGGTATGCGGTCTGCGCCGCATGTGCCGCCGCGGCGATATCCGCCGGATCCTTTTCGGGTTTCGACAGATTAATGGTAATGTCCAGATCCCCGTATTCGGTCGCGGCTTTCCATCGGACATCTTTGCGGACCCTGTAGCGTCGGATATAGTCTGTATCACGTGAAAACGTATAAAACGCCTCTGTGGCCCTTACAGGGCCCTCTGAGGACAAATTCTCGCGGAAGGTACGGATCACTTCCGAAGGCCGCGGCGTCAGACAGCCCATGAGCGCGGTGTCGAACAGATCCCGATAGACGACGCTGTCACGCGTCAGAAGTCCCTTTCGGGCAGCTTCATCGGTCAATGTGCGCAGAATCTGCTCCAGAAAGCCGCCGCTGCGGGCCATTTCCGGATCGAGTTCCTGCGCGCGCAGGATCACCGCATCTTTTGTGACTTCCGTGTCATTCAGATGCAGTTTACGAAGCAGGCTGTTCACTGAGAATGTGATGTCTTCAGCTGTGATCAGTCCGCAGACAAGCGCGTATGCGGAAAGATCCAGAATAGCCCGATCAGTCTCGTTCATCTTATTTCTCCTGTATTATCTTTACAGCGATATCCGTCATGTGACCGTGCTCAGATCAATTCAGACGGTCCTCCGCCGATCTCTGCGATATAAAAGTCCGCTGTAAGCCCGGTCTTTTCCGTATAGGTGCGGCCGACGTGATTACGGAACTGGTCCACGGCGTCATCCCGAACGATCGAGACCGTGCAGCCGCCGAAACCGCCGCCGGTCATTCTGGAACCCAGGCAGCCCTGGATCGACCATGCGGCTTCCGCAAGGGCGTCCAGTTCGGGACAGCTGACCTCATAATCATCACGAAGCGACAGATGCGATGCATTCATCAGAATCCCGAATGCGGTGAGATTTCCGGCACGCAGCGCATCGACCGCGCTTTTGCAGCGCTCGTTTTCGCTGACGGCATGGCGGACCCGCTTCATCAGCACCTTTTGCTGCGCCTCCGGCAGTTCCTGAAACAGGTCTTTGCTGACGGCCTCGAGCAGGTCGCTGTCCAGATCGCATAAGCCGCGGATCGCCGCGGGAAACGCCTGTCCGGACAACAGCGAGCGAAACGCAGACACGGCACCCAGCACTTCCGGCCGCAGTTTCATACGGATCACGGACAACGCCGTCTCGCATTCTCTTCTGCGGTCGTTATAGCCCGATTCGGCCAGATTGTGCTTTACGTTCGTATTTGCAATGACGATCTTGCAGCCATCCAGCCGCACGGGGACTGTTTCATATTCCAGCGCGGCGGTATCCAGATACAGCGCGTGATCTTTTCTGCCGAACGTCACAGCGAACTGATCCATGATCCCGCAGCTGCAGCCGTTATAGACGTTTTCCGCTTCCTGACACATCCGGGCAATGTCTTCCCGGCGGATGCCGGCAGCCAGAAAGAATTCCGATCCGGGGATGGAACGGCGGTTACGATTCTGGTTTCCGGCGTCATTATTCCGGAAAAGACGTACTGCTTCGCCGTTTTCCCAATTGCCGTACACTCCGCACAAAACCGTGGCGGTCAAAACTTCAAGCGAGGCAGACGACGAAAGACCGGATCCGGCGGGAATATCCCCCAAAACCGCCATTTCAAAGCCGTGTTCGACCGAATATCCATGTTCCTGAAAGATCTTGATCACGCCTTTCGGATAATTTGTCCAGCCGAAACGTGCCTCCGGAACCAGTTCGTCCAGGGAGGTTTCCAAGATACCTATTTCCGGAAAATTGCCGGAATAGAAACGCAGACGGCGGTCATCGCGTTTCCGGACGGCCGCGTACGTTCCCATGGACAATGCACAGGGGAAAACGTGTCCACCGTTGTAATCCGTATGCTCGCCGATCAGGTTCACACGCCCCGGTGCAAACCAGACACTGACATCATACAGCGGGCCGCCGAATTGCTGCGCAAACAGTTCCAGCGTGCGGTCTTTCATGCTTCGGTTCATTCGGCTGCCTCCATAAAATACAGTCTGGAACCCAGATCCTGGAAGTGTCTGGTCTGATCATTATATCCGGTCCCGGTATAGGCGCCTGAAAGTTTGACGCCCGCACTCATCAGGATCGATCCGGGTACCGTGTAGTCTTCCGTCTCACCGGGCATCGTGATATGTCTGGCCAGGATCCGGTGCATTGCGGAATCCTGTTTGACATGGATCGGTGAAACGGTATTGACCAGATCGCCGAAGACGCGGATGTCATGATCGAACTTCACATTATAAAAATGATACATCTTGTCCGGATCCAATCCGGCTGCACGGAACTGCCCGAACGGCCGGTTCGGCTGTACGAGTGCATGGAAAAACAGACCGACGGCCTTTTTCTTATCAGGCGACACGCAGGTCCACTCATGGTGATTGCCGGAGTTGATGCGGTAGAAGGTTCCTTTTTGGAGTACTTCGCGCCACTCTTTATAGAGCGTGATCGCCGCAGCGATCTTTTTCAGCTCCGCTTTCGGCAGATCCGCCAGATTCAGTTCGAAGCCGAAGGATCCGAACGCCGCGACATTGAACCGCGTCACAAACGAGCTCTCACGCAGAGTCTGATGGTTCGGCGACGAAGAAACATGCGCGCTCACGCAGGACAGCGGATACCCGTAGCTGTAGCCTTCCTGGATCATGACGCGCTCTAACGGATCCGTGTCATCACTTCCCCAGATCTGCGGGAAATAACACAGGATGCCCAGATCAAAGCGGTTTCCGCCCGATGCGCAGCCTTCGAACAGGATCTGAGGGAACCGCTCGGTCAGGGTCTTCATCATCTGATACACGCCGATCATATAGCGGTGCGCCGCCTCTTTCTGCCGGTTTTCGGGCAATGAAGGCGAGAAGCGGTCCGACATGATGCGGTTCATATCCCACTTAACATAGGAGATCTCCGCGGAGGAAAACACACGTGTCATCTGTTCGGTCATGTAGGCGACGACATCCGGGTTTGCAAAGTCCAGAAGACGCTGGTTGCGGCCTTCCGAGTGCAGATGTCCCTGTACTTCCATGGTCCAGTCGGGATGGGTCCGGTAAAGATCACTCTGCGTGTTCACCATCTCCGGCTCCACCCAGATCCCGAAATCAAGGCCCAGCGCGCGGATCTTATCCGCGATCTGCTTCAGCCCTCCGGGAAGCTTTTTGGTGTCCGGCTCCCAGTCGCCCAGCGAATGACTGTCATCGTTTCGCTCACCGAACCAGCCGTCGTCCAGCACGAACAGCTCGATGCCGATCTCCTTTGCGGCTTTCGCCATTTTCAGGAGTTTGCCTTCATCGATCTTGAAATAGGCCGCCTCCCAGCTGTTCAGAAGAACCGGACGAGCACGGTCCTTCCACGGACCGCGAAGGATGTGACTGCGCACAAAGGCGTGCATATTCAGACTCATTCCGCGAAAGCCGCGGCTGCTGACTGTCATAACTGCCTCAGGCGCCTCAAATGCCTCTCCGGGTTCGAGAAGCCAGGAAAAATCGGAAGGATCCATGCCGGTCATCACCCGTGTCTTTCCGAACGCATTGACCTCTCCCGCTTCATAATGATCCCCGCTGTAGATCAGGTTCATGCCGATGCAGCGGCCGGACGTTTCCGTCGTGCTGTCACGAAACAGCATTGTGAACGGGTTCGCCCGGTTCGAAGAGGTGCCGGTGTGGGAGGAATTCACATAGCAGCCGGGGACGAGCGTGACATCCTGCGGATGCATCTCTCTGGCCCATGCGCCGTGGAACGTCCGCATGACCCAGCCTGCGTATTCAAAATCCAGCATGGCGCTCATCAGACGTTCGACCCGGATATCCTGCGCACTTTCATTGATCAGTCTGGCACTGCGGCAAATACAGTCACAGTCCTCATAGACGTAATAATGCAGCTCCAGCACCGCATCATAGTACCGGTCGCGCAGCTTGATGGTCAGATGTTCCGCCGGACCGTCCGAATACGATCCGGGCAATGTCTCGTATTCCGGCTTGGTATCCGTCACTTCCGCCCCTTCAAACAGAAAGTCCGAAGTACGGTTTCCGTCTGCGTAGATCACACTCACAAACGGTTCCCGGATATCACCGTGGCCCCGTGAAGACATCTCCAGACGCAGATCTTCCAGCGTCAGGGCAGGGTGCTCCGCATCGTAAGAGATCATGTTTCCGGCCGGAAACTGGCGCTTTTCCGTGAGCGCATCCGCGATCTGCGAAAGCGTCTGTTCATCCGTTCCGGAAAAGTCTCCCAAAGACGAGCCGTAATACAAATGTTCCAAATGGCCGGTCGGCAAAACCCGGAACAGATAATGTGTTCCGGGTGTACCGAGGATATACAGGTCATTGCTGATTCTGATCATACCGATACCTCGTGCTTGTCAGTCTGATAGAGTCATCGATGGTTTAGTCTTCTTTTCCGCCTTCGGCAGTATCTTCTCCCGAGATCTCAGCAGCTTCACCGTGAATCTGAGACGAGATCTCAGCCATCTTCTGGTCATTCAGCTTATAGAAGCGCTTGAAGATGATGAAAGCCACGATCAGGATGATCACGGGCGGAATCGTCATGACCAGACGCAGGTTTGAGAGGGTCTGCGGGCTGGTCGCCGCAATCTCCGATGCAGACGCCTCGGAATTCAGATGCAGCATGTCGACGACCAGGCCCGAGAAGAATACGGCGATACCGGAGGCCAGCTTCACGGTGAAGGTCTGCATCGAGAAGATCACCGCCTCCTCACGGGTCCCGTTCTTCAGCTCGCCGTAATCGACCGAGTCGGAAAGGAACACGGTCAGCATAACGTTCAGGACGCCGTAACCGGCGTAAACCAGCATGCCGGGCAGGCAAAGGATGGCCCAGGAAGTCGTCTGATGCAGATTCGTAAACGAGAACAACAGCAGGATCACGAAACCGATGATCTGCACCAGAATGCCGACGGAAAAGATCTGCAGTTTCCGGATCTTTTTGCGAAGCACGGGGATCAGCAGCATAAAGATGACCTGCGCCACAAAGACGACTGCGGTGAAGATGCTGTATACGTTGGTATTTCCGACATCGTACTGGAAGAAATACAGGATCAGGTTTCCGACGATATCCAGCGCCAGATACACCAGGATGATCGCGCCGATGACGGTCATGGCCTGGTCGTTTTTAATAAGAGACTTGAACATGTGGCCGATGCCCACGGACTGCATGTCCTCGGGTTTCTTTTCCGGCACGTTCAGGCAGAACACGATCTCGCTGATGACGAACACGACGGCAATGATGAGCGCCCAGTATTTGAAGCCCAGGCGGTAGCCGGCGATGGCGGTCGTACCCGAAAGGACCGGGACGATGACCATGGTCAGGACCGTAGGAAGCGCATCACCGATGCCGGAGCTCGAACGCGCCAGCGAGGAAAGCTGTTCACGCTCCTTGCCTGGCTTCGTGATCGCGGGGATCATGGACC
>CAYLPO010000081.1:6368-6923 GCA_964385575.1 uncultured Lachnospiraceae bacterium
GGATATCCATCAGCGTGTAGGACACGCCCCAGAGGATGTAAAACACGGCCAGCCAGATCCGCATGGGGTTGTCTGTCATACCGCCTGGCACCGCGAACAGGGCGAACAGCACGAAGGCGTTGACCACGGTTCCGGACAGGATCCACGGGCGGAAACGGCCGAAGCGAGTCTTGGTCTTTGCGACGATGATGCCCATGAACGGGTCGTTGATGGCATCGAACACACGCGCGCCCATCAGCACCGCACCGACGAAGGTTCCGCTGATGCCCAGAACGACATTGTAATAATACAGGATAAAGCTGTTTACGAGCATGTAAACGATATCCTTGCCGAAGGCACCGAAGCAGAACGCCAGTTTGTTTCTGAGTTTGAGTTCCATGGTTTCTTCTCCTGTGAATGTTTTTGGGTGTATAAAGCTTCACGGCGCATGCCGCAGTAAGTTCTTACCGGTTTTTGCGCAGGTCCATCGCGATCTGCACTGCCTTATAGGCGCCGTCATAGATCCCGGTCTTTTTGTTCTCCATGATGTTTTCACACATATCCGTGAAAAGGACT
>CAYLPO010000082.1:0-5168 GCA_964385575.1 uncultured Lachnospiraceae bacterium
AATCATATCCGTCCCGGCGAGCATTCGCGAAGTACGGGAACCACTCTCTGGAAATAAAGCCGGTTTTGTTATGGAAGAACTTCCCGTATGCCACTTCACCTGTGGCGGCAATGATCTCACGCCACTCCCAGGGATCCTGCTCCGGATCTCCTGTCCACCAGAACAGCGGCGATACCATCTCCTCCGCGGAAAACCCAGGCATTTCGTTCGAGAAGAACGGCAGGAACCCCACCTCATTGACCCGGTCGATCAGTTCATGCCAGGTGCGGATCCGGTTCGGATCGTTCCATTCCAATCCCTTTATGATCCATTCTCCGTTTTCTGTGGTCATTATTCGAGCTCGATTGTCCCCGGCGGCTTACTCGTCAGATCATACAGCACCCGGTTCACGCCCTTTACCTCGTTAATGATGCGCACCATCGACCGCTGGAGCACCGCCCACGGAATCTCCGCCGCCTCCGCGGTCATAAAGTCCGTCGTCAGCACCGCCCGCAGGCACACCGCATAATCATAAGTCCGGCCGTCGCCCATCACGCCCACCGAGCGCATGTTCGTCAGCGCCGCGAAAAACTGCCCCAGCCCGGCGTCTACGCCCGCCTCATGCAGCTCCTCGCGAAAGATCGCGTCCGCCTCCTGGACGATCCGCACCTTCTCCGGCGTGACCTCGCCCACGATCCGCACGCCCAGACCCGGCCCCGGGAACGGCTGGCGCATCACCAGGTACTCCGGGATGCCCAGCTCCAGTCCGACCCGGCGCACTTCGTCCTTAAACAGGTCGCGCAGCGGCTCCACCGGCTTCTCGTCGAAGCCCAGCTCCACCACGAGTTCCTTCGGCAGGCCGCCGACATTGTGATGCGACTTGATCACCGCGCCGGCCGTCCCTCCTGCGCCGCTCTCAACGACGTCCGGATAGATGGTCCCCTGGGCAATGTACCGGAAGCCGCCCTCTCCGGCCAGCCTCCGCGCCTCATCCCCGAATACCTGGATGAACTCCGCGCCGATGATCTTCCGCTTCTGCTCGGGCTCGGTCACGCCCGTGAGTTTCTGATAATAACGCTCCTGTGCATTGACCCGGATGAAGTTCAGGTCGAAACCGCCGGCCGGTCCGAAGACCGCCTCCACTTCATCGCCCTCGTTCTTTCTCATGAGGCCGTGGTCCACGAATACGCAGGTCAGCTGCTTCCCGACAGCGCGTGAGAGCAGCACCGCCGCCACCGTTGAATCCACGCCGCCCGACAGCCCCAGCAGTACGCGGTCACTTCCGATCTTCCGACGCAGCGCCGCCACGGTGTCCTCGATAAACGTGGTCATCTGCCAGTCCCCCGCGCAGCGGCACACACCGAACACGAAGTTCGAGAGCACCTTCATGCCTTCCTTCGAGTGCGTGACCTCCGGGTGGAACTGCACCGCGTAGAGCCGCTTTGCCTCGGACTGCATGGCCGCGACCGGGCAGACCGGCGTATGCGCGGTCACGGAGAAGCCCTCCGGCGTCTGCGCTATATAGTCCGTATGGCTCATCCACATGGTCGTCTCCGGCGATACCGCCTGAAGCGGGTGCTCACGGTCCTCGAAAGCGCCCGGCTGCGCGCCGAACGTTCCGCCGAACAGCACGGTGCGGCTGTCGGTCGTCACCACCGTATGGCCGTACTCGCTCACCGGAGCGGTCTCCACGCGCCCGCCCAGCATATGCGCCATCAGCTGCGCGCCGTAACAGATGCCGAGGATCGGCACGCCCAGCTCGAACACGGCCGGGTCGCAGGTCGGCGACGCCGGGTCATACACGCTCTGCGGACCGCCGGTAAAGATGATCCCCTTCGGGTTCATGGCCCGCAGCTCCTCTGCGCTTAAGCTGCACGGTTTCACTTCCGAGTACACGCCGAGTTCACGCACGCGTCTGGCGATCAGCTGATTATACTGTCCCCCGAAATCGAGGACGATGACGGTTTCGTTCTTCATCTAAAACTCCTTCCGAACGACGGCAGCGCGGTCCCGGTACACGTTCACCGCAGCCTTTCCTCACAGGTTTTTCTTCAATGTCAGGATATTTTGTCCATCCCTGTATTCATAAGCTACATCGTCCATGATCTGTTTCGTCATGAAAATGCCCAGGCCGCCGATCTCGCGCTCTTCCGCGGACAGGCTCGTATCCGGATCTTCCTTGGCCAGCGGATCATAGGGAATGCCGTGATCCACGAACGTGATCGTGACGGAGATCGGATCTCCGCTCACTTCCACGCGGACTTTGGCCTTGCCCGTCTCGGGCCGGTAAGCATAGCTTGCGATATTGACAAAGATCTCCTCGACTGCCACCGAGATCTGCATCAGCCCTTTCATGGGACAGTCAGCCGCCTCCAGGCGCTCCTCCACGAACATCTGCACTTCCGGGAGGTTCTCCTTGACTGCCTCGATCTCCAGTTCGTCCGGATAAAACTGCAGTGTATCTGTCTTTTCCAGCAGTTCCAGAAGCTCCGCTTTCCAATGTTCGATCTCGGCGCGGCCTTTCTCCGTCTCCAGACCGTTACGGCGAATGGAGCGGCGGATCAGGCGCGTATAACCCACGATGCGGGCCTTATCTTCGACTTCTTTCATTTTCGCTTCGCAATGTGTTCCCAGATAGGCCGCCAGGAACTTCTTCCAGAACGTCGTCGATGTCTCAAAATCAAATCCCTGGAAGCCCTTGACCACCTCGTGATCCAGCTCCGAGAACCCGATGAACGCGTTATAGATGCTGGCCAGCTCGAAGACCGGATGTCCGACCGCCAGCGTATCCATGTCGATCAGCAGCACTTCGTCATTCTGGAGCTCCAGGTTCTTCGTATGATAGTCGCCGTGGATCATGTGATCGTCATGCGGAACCGCCTCCACCAGTGCCAGCAGCTTTCTCCCGGCTTCCTCCGGCAGGTGATCCTGCATGAAGCGGGCCCAGGACAGGACGGTCTCGCGCATATCCGGAAGTTTCCCGGCAGGGACCAACGTGCCGTGAATCTTCTTCAGCATATCTACGTATTCTTTCACACACCAGTCCATCTTATCCGGCTCGTTGGCCAGGATCTTGGAGAAGGAGCGCGCCTTCAGCAATTCAAAGACCGATCCGTAGCTGTCCCCGACCTTGACCACATCATAGGAGATCGCCGTAGGGATCCCCAGAATCAGCGCCAGTTTCGCCACCTCGCGCTCATGCTGAATATCCGCAAGGGCGTCCGCGTTGTTATAGACCTTCACGACATTGTCCTGGTCGATCCGGTAAATCGTGCCGTTCGCGCCCCGGCCGATCTCTTCACAGCCTTCGACCGACACCACGCGGTACTGCTTTTTTACCGGAATGATCTCCGTGAACCCCGTCATATCCAGGATCTCGTAGACCTCGGAATTCACGTTCTCGATCCGCAGATCAGGATACTGTTTCTTCAGCTGCAGAATGACACGAAGGCCCGCGCTGGAGATATACTCCAGCTCCGCCGCATCCAGGATCACTTCGCTTTCCCCGAGCCCGGTCAGCTGATCCAGGATCTCGTTTTTTGCCTGCTCGGCATTCATGGAATCGATTCTTCCTTTTAACTCAACGATCATCTTCCGCCTCTTCCTTTCCCCGATACTCCAGACAGAGCATGGTCAGATCATCAAACTGCTCCGTATCTTTTACAAAGAGATCCACTTCGCTGCGGACCCGCTGCAGGATCTGCTCCGGATCGACGTCCGGATCCATATTCAGCGCCTGCAGCATCCGCTCTATGCCAAACATGCTGTTCTGCGCATCCGTCGCCTCCGGGACGCCGTCCGTGTAGAGGAACAGCTTTGCGCCTGCTTCCAGCATGATCTCATATTCCCGGTATTTCATGTCGTCCATGGCGCCGATGACCAGGCCGTGCGGATCCTTCATCAGTTCAAACGCTCCGTCCGCGTGTCGGATCACGGGATATTCATGTCCCGCGTTCGCGGCGACGATCTTCCCGGTCGAGATCTCCAGGATGCCCAGCCATACCGTGACAAACATGTCCACCTGGTTGTTCATGCAGATGGCGTTGTTCGTTCTCTCAAGGATCTCCGCGGGAGAAGACCACATCATGGCGCAGTTTTTCAGAATGGTCTTCGCGATCATCATGAACAGTGCAGCGGGGATCCCTTTTCCGGAAACATCCGCCATAACCATGCAGAGGTGATCCTCATCGATCAGGAAGAAGTCGTAGAAATCTCCGCCCACTTCCTTCGCGGGATCCATGCTGGCATAAATATCGAATTCTTTCCGGTCCGGAAACGCGGGGAACGAATGCGGCAGCATGTTCGTCTGGATCTGGCTGGCCATGGAAAGCTCCGTGCTGACGCGCTCCTTATCCCGGGTGATCTCGGTAATATCCTTGATGTATTTTCTGGTCTTTTTGGAAAGACTCTCAAAGGATTCTGCCAGGACCTCGATCTCGTCGTTCGTCCGGTAACGGTCCTTCATCTCAAACAAATGTCCGTCAGCCCCGCTCCCGATAATATCCGCTGTCATAGCCTCGATGGGCCGTACCATCTTTTTCGTCATTTTCAGCGCCATATAAGCGCCTAGGAAAAAGATAGCCGCGATCACGATCACCGTAATGCCGTTCGATACGGCGGAGCTGTGCCGGAACTCGGCGCGCGCGGCTTCATTGATCGTATCGAACTCTGCCATCAGCCGTGCCGCAGGCTGCTCCGTCAGTTCCTTATCCACAACAGAGATGACGGCCCACCCGACCGTCGGCATCGGCGCGCCGGCCATGTAGTATTCTCTTCCGCCGAGCGTGATCACATTCAGATCCGTGGCTTCCTCCAGCGCCTGATCCATGAACGAGATCATGGAGGTGTTCCCCATATTTCCCAAGTCGTCCAGATCCGCCAGGACATTGTTCGTGCTGACGGCAAATACGCCCGTCTGATCCGAGGAAAGGATCACCTGACGCTGATCATTGATGATGAAGACCGATCCCGCATCCGACGCGACGGAGTTCAAAAACACCTCCATGCTGTCCAGGCGGATATCGATCCCGACCACGCCGATCAGTTCTCCGTTTGTCACGACCGGTGCGGAGCAGGTGACCGAGATCACGCCGCTGAACGCATCCGGGACCACGCCTGTAAAATACAGGTCGCCGGTCTCCACAGCCCCGGTATACCAGGGTCTCTCCCGGACCGGGAACGGGATCGGG